>CAZAGS010000014.1:23889-29337 GCA_964484955.1 uncultured Tissierellaceae bacterium | reverse complement strand
TTAAGAATTAAAATCTACTTTACAGGTATCTTTCTACCAAATTTGTAACTGATTCTACATTAGCATCATCTGCAACTACAGAATCTACCATTGCTCCATCTTTATAAATAGCAATTACAGGAAGTCCCATAACTTTTTGCCCAATAGCCAATCTTCTAGCCTTTGTAATGTCTAGAGATGTAAATTTTATTTTATCACTGTGTTTTTCTTCTAGTTCATGAATATGAGGCATTAAAGCTTTGCATGGTTCACATGACGGACTCCAATAATCAACTAAAATGGTACCTTCTGCCTTTAAAACTTCTTCTTCAAAATTATCTTTGTTTAATTCAATCATCTTATTACCTCCAGTTTTTATTCTTCAAAATTATCTTCTATATATTTTTCAGCTTGTACTGCTGCAATAGCTCCATCAGCAGTGGCTGTTACAACCTGTCTTAATGATTTTACTCTGTTGTCCCCTGCTGCAAATACTCCTGGAATTTTAGTTTTCATATTATCATCAGTTAAAATATAACCATGTTCCATATCAATTAATCCATCAAATAACTTAGTTGCTGGAAGATAACCTACAAATACAAATATTCCAAATGCACCATCTTCTTCATCAGGGAAAACTTCAGTTAATTCACCAGTTTTTACGTTTTTGAATACTATTGATTCTAATATTCCTTGACCCCTTACTTCTTCTACTACAGTATCCCACATAAATTCCATTTTTTCATTTTTAAATGCTTTTTCTTGAATACTTTTAGCTGCTCTTAATTCATCTCTTCTGTGAACTATAGTTACTTTTCTAGCAAATTTAGTTAAGTACATAGCTTCCTCAACAGCTGAATCTCCACCACCTATTATAAATACCTCAAGGTCTTCAAAGAATGGAGCATCACATGTTGCACAATAGGATACGCCTCTCCCAGTTAATTCTTTCTCACCAGGAACTCCCATAGGTCTAGGAACTGCACCTGTTGCTATAATAATTGACTTGGCCTGATATTCAGCCTTGTCGCCTTTTAAAACTTTAATTTTACCTGAAAAATCAACTGATTTTATTTCATCACTTACTCTTACAGCACCAAATTCCTCTGCTTGTTCTACCATTCTAGCCGTTAGTAGTGGTCCTGTTGCTCCAGCTATAGAACCAGGATAGTTGGCAACTTCATCTGTAGTAGCTATTTGCCCGCCTGCACCCTCTTTTTCAATTATTAAGGTATTCATTCTTGCTCTTGCAGCATATAGTCCAGCAGATAAGCCAGCCGGTCCCCCACCAATTATAATTACATCATATATCATAATTTAGCCTCCTAGTTAATTAATTATTTATCTAAACTGTAAAAAACTACCCTTTTATTTATTACCCATTAAAGTTAATTCTAATAGCAATAGATAAAATTTAATTATTTTTTTACAGTTTTTGCAAATGTTTGTCAGATTATTAACAGTCCAAAGACATTATAACTCATTGTATAAATATTATCAATCAAATTTCATATTATTTTATTTTATAATCTGTCTATTATATACATAGCTATGTTAACTGAGTGGTCTGCCACTCTTTCTAGATTACTAATTGCATCTAAGAATACTATTCCAGGTCCAGTTTGACATTCTGCTTTACTTAATCTATCAATATGATTTGCTCTATTCTTAGCTTCAAGCATATCTACATGATCTTCAATAACTAATACCTCTCTAGCCACTATTTCGCTTTGAGTTTCTAGTGCTATCATAGTCTTTTTAAAAGCCGATATACAAGCTTCAAACATTTCATGCAATTCATCAATAGCGTCTTGTGTAAATCTAAGGTCATTATTTAATTTATACTCAGATAGTTCCACAATATTCTCTACATGATCTCCTACTCTTTCAATATCGTTTATAGTATAAAATAAGATGTTTATTTCAGCATGCTGTTCTTCAGATAGAGATGCTTTAGATAGCTTAACCAGATAATCCGTAATTTCTTTTTCAATTTTATTAATAAGTTGCTCTTGGTTATATACTTCTTCTATCCTATTGTAATCCTCATCTGAAAATACTTTATTTGCTAATATTAGGTTGTTTAAGACCAAATCTCCCATTCTATATATCTCTTTATTTACCTGGCCAATAGCTATAGATGGTGTTTCAATAATTCTTTCATCTAAGTAGATTGAAGCTTCCATATCGGTCTTATCAACCCCAGGAACTAACCATTCAGCGGCTTTAACTAAGAACCTTGCAAATGGGAATTGTATAATTAGGTTGATAATATTGAAAAGGGTATGGGCATTAGCTATTTGCTTTTTAACATCATATGGTGAAATCCTCAGAACCAGTGCTTGTATTGGTATTCTAAGTAAAGTCATGAAAATAATAGTTCCTATTAAGTTAAATAAAAAGTGTAAAACTGCTGCCCTTTTAGCTGTTTTACTGGCCCCAACACTTGATATAAGTGCGGTTGTTGTTGTACCAATGTTTTCCCCAAAAAGAATAGGAAAAGCCATATTCATCGTTACTAAACCTTGACTTGCAAGTGCTTGTAATAGACCTATTGAGGCACTAGAACTTTGCAAAACAGTAGTAAGTATTAAACCAACTAACATTCCTATTATAGGATTATTTAAATTTGTCATAATATTCGTAAAGGCTGGCATATTTGATAAAGGTTTTAACCCAGTACTCATCATATCCATACCAATAAATAGTATTCCAACACCTATAAGTATTTCTGCTGTATTTTTATGCTTTTTCTTAGATGTAGCTATCCATATTGCAACACCTATAGCTATAGCTAGGGGTGCATATTTAACCACATCTAAGGCTATAAGTTGTGCTGTTACAGTAGTACCCACATTGGCACCCATTATTACACCAACTGCCTGTGTTAATGTCATTAATCCAGCATTCACAAAACCAATTACCATTACAGTTGTAGCACTAGAACTTTGAATTATCATAGTTACAACAATACCTACTAAAACTCCCATAAATCGGTTATTAGTAAGTACTTCTATTAATTTTCTTAACCTATTGCCTGCTGCTTTTTGTAGCCCGTTTCCCATTAAATTCATACCATATAGGAACAGTCCCAAACCACCTAATACTGGTAACGCTATATCCATAATAAACCTCCCATTGAATTAATCCTTATAATTTGAAGAACCCATTTATTCTCCTAAATAAGGAAAATCTAATTGCCTTAATGCTTCAAATAAAACTATATTTACAGAATTTGATAAATTTAAAGATCTTGCAAGGTTTTTTTTCATAGGTATGGTTATGCAATAATCTTTATTTTTCTCCAACAAATCATTTGGTAACCCTTTGGTCTCCTTACCAAAAACAAAAAAACTATTATCTTTATATTGTATATCTGTATATTTAGTTTGTGTTTTTGTTGTTCCGTAATAAAAATCGCTATTAGGGTACTTTTCTTTTAACTGATAAAAATTATCATAATAATGAATTTCAACTAAATCCCAATAATCTAATCCTGCTCTTTTGAGGTATTTATCATCTACAGAAAACCCCAGTGGCCTTACTAAGTGCAAAATTGTTGAAGTTAATGCACAAGTTCTAGCTATACTACCTGTATTATGCGGAATTTCTGGTTCAACTAATACAATATTCAATGCCATAATTACTCTTCATCTCCAATTCCCAGTATAAACTTCTCGATTACTTTAGCAACACCATCTTCATTGTTAGTAGCTGTTGTATAATCAGAAGCTGCCTTTATATCATCTTTACTGTTACCCATTGCAACTCCAAGTCCTGCAAATTCTAACATGGATAAATCATTTTCATTATCTCCTATGGCTATAATATCTTTTGGATCTATTTTAAATTGATTGCTTAAATATCTTAATGCTTGACCTTTGGATACATCTATATCCATTACCTCAATATTGTTATTCCAAGAGCTTGATGTAGAAATAACTCCTAATTTATCCAGTTCATTACGGACCTTATATAATTTTTCCAGACTATTATCTATAAACATAAATTTCAGTATATTCAAATCATTTCTTTGTAATATTTCTCCTTTATCTTTAAATATATTTATATCAAGTTCTAAGTCTTTAAGCCTTGAATTTGTAGTCCTATAAAATCCTATAACTTCATCCACTAATATATTAGAATATAGACCATATTCATCATAAAAATGATAATATATATCATTTTGTTTACCTACATCTAATACGGCTTCAATTATGTCTTTGTTCATTGGTCGCTTATATATTATCTCCCTCTTTTCATCTATTATAATAGCCCCATTGCAAGCTACTATAGGATTTCCTATATCTAGGTCTATGCCATATTGTAGTGCTGAATTTAGTATCCTTCCTGTAGCTAATACTACTTTAATCCCTTTGTCTTTAGCTTTATGTATAGCTAATTTTGTTCTATCACTTACTTGGTGTTTGTCATTTAATAAAGTGCCATCCATATCAATGGCTACTAATTTATAATTCAAATTTATCCTCTCCTATTCCTCAATTACAATATAACATATATGTTAGCAAATTAGAACATAAAAAAACCAACTATTTTAAGTTGATTTTTTATGCTAAATATTATTAATATAATCTAGTTTTTATGGCTTATCTAATGGGTCGTCTACTACTGGTTCTAATACAATAGTTTCTTCAGCCTCTTCATTAGTAATGTCTCCACTTGAACCCCCATCAGTTGATGGAGTTGAAGTTGCTGGTGGCCCTACTTTATAGATATAATTTCTTTCTCTATAATAATCAGAAGTTATAGGGGTTTTATTAATTATTTTCCCATCTCTAATAATAGTTTTATAGGTTTTAACTTTATATCCTGTTCTGCCATCTTGTACTAGTTTTCTTTCACCTGGTGCCACTGTTTCATCTAATGTTTCAGTAATATTGTAATCAATCTTTTCTAATATTTCTGGTTCAATCTTAACTGTATAATTCTTTTTTCTTGTATCTCCATAAATATAGAAATATAATCTATCGCCTACTACTTTAGACAGTGTATATACAGGGAAATCATAATCATTTCTAAATACCAGGTCCAAATAGCCAGTAGCTACTGCAGCATCTTGACCTTTTGGTACATAGGCTGGAGCTATTGAATGAGGACTTCTTTCTAATATTTTCATATCAGCTAATAATAGGGCATTATATAATGTAGTAGAGGTCTGGCAAACTCCACCACCTATTCCCGGTGTTAAATCTCCTGCGATTATAACTGGTGCTTCCATATATCCAAACTGTTTTTGCCTAGGACCGGTGGTCTTGTTATAAGATAATTCTTCACCTGGTAATAACAGCCTATTACTTAAGGCCTTTGCGGATAATTTGATATTTTCAATTCTTCCAAAGGAGCTTCCTTTAAAGGAGGTAGAGTATTCTCCAATAATGCCGTTAATTGCGCTATAAAACTCTTTGGTATAGTCTGGATTTATGATATCTACTGGTAAATCTATTTCAC
>CAZAGS010000014.1:3980-23789 GCA_964484955.1 uncultured Tissierellaceae bacterium | reverse complement strand
TAAAACTCTTTGGTATAGTCTGGATTTATGATATCTACTGGTAAATCTATTTCACCTAATTCCTCAACATTTTTTTCTATTAATTCTGCTAATTTGTCTTCATTTAAGGTTCTACCTACTATTTCTTCTTTTATTTTTATATTCCCACCATTGAAATCAAACTCTGCATCTTTACTATCAATATTTATCTTCTCTGAAATTTCTTTGACAATAGGTCTAACTTTTGAAAAATCATAAAGGGATTCTAATTCTATATCCTCTGTGTTATTTTTCAAAGATTGAATCTTTTTGAATCTATCTAGGTAATTCCCTTGCCTACCCAAAGTATAGGCTTTTTCTATGGCTTTATGGTAATCATATTCAAATCCCAATTCTTCTCTAGTAATAAAGAAATCCATATCTTCATATGTTAATTTCATCTTATTATTTAATTGTTCATTTTCTTTTTTAGTTTTAAGATAATTATATGCCTGGTCTTTTGTATTACCTGAAATATCTATCTTATCTATTGTTACTCCAGAATAAATAGTATCAATATTTAAGATATTATTATAGATATAAAATCCACCACCTAAAACCATAGCTATAATTATTAAAATTGGTAATATAATTAATAATCTTTTATTTTTCATTTATCTATCCCCTCTTAATATAATAAATACCACATGGTGCTTTGGACAGATTTTATTATAAAATCCACAATTGTGAATGATTTATCTAAGTTCTGTTATTGATAGCATTAAATACTCCCTAAGAGTTTTTACACTACCAATAATACCTTCGTGCTTTATCTACTCTTACATCGATGTATTTATTTATAATATTTCTATTATAGTGTCTACTATTTCTACCCTACTATCGTTATCTATAAACTTTATTACATTTGAAATTACTTCATTGGCGTGGCTTGTGTTATTAGTAACACAGGCAAATCCAATAACTGAACTTTGCCAACTATCATTTAAGTCAACCTCTGCTATGGAAATATTAAACCTAGACTGTAATCTACCTATAATTGCTTTTATTATATGCCTCTTATCTTTAAGTGAGTCTGCTTCAAATATATTTATTTTTAACATACATGTACCAACAATCATAAAAACACCGCCTTTTTTAGGTAACAAGTAATAGGGAACAAATAAAATTCACAGTTCACAATGCACGATTCACGATTGAAATACCTAAAAAATTAGATCCTTAGGCTACTCTCAGGATGACAGGAACTTTAGGGTTTTGACCTTATTTGTGCATTGTGAACTGTGCATTGTGAATTTTGTTTTTTAACTGTTCTCTGTTCCCTATTACCTGTTATCTGTTACTAAATAATTCCCATTTCCTTGCCTACTGTTTCAAATACTTGTACTGCTCTATCTAATTGTTCTTTTGTATGTCCAGCTGTTACCATTGTTCTAACTCTGCCTGTTCCTTTTGGAACTGTTGGGAATACTATTCCTGAGACGAATACTCCTTTTTCTAGAAGTTTTCTACTGAATTCCATAGTCTTTGCTTCATCCCCAATGATTACTGGTGTAATAGGCGTTTCACTGTGACCAATGTTGTATCCTAATGTACCCATTTTAGATTTAAAGTATTTTGCATTGTCCCATAGTCTATCAGTATATTCTGTTGATTCCATTAACATTTTAAGCGCTTCTATAACTGCTCCAACTGATGCTGGTGGTAAGGATGTAGAAAATAAGACAGGTCTTGCTCTGTGGCTTAACCAATCATACATTGTTTCTGACCCTGCTACATAGCCTCCAACTACACCTATGGCTTTAGATAATGTACCCATGCTGAAGTCTACTCTTCCATGTAGGCCAAAATGGTCCACTGTACCTCTACCGCTTTCTCCTAATACTCCTGAACCATGTGCATCATCCACATAAGTCATAGCTTCATATTTTTCCGCTAATTCTACTATTTCAGGAAGTTTAGCAATATCTCCGTCCATAGAAAATACACCATCAGTTATTATTAAGATGTTTTTATACTTATCTCTTGCATCCTTTAGAACTGCTTCTAAACTATCCATATCACTATGTTTATAAATACCTTTGCTTGCTCTAGATAATCTACTACCATCAATAATAGAAGCATGATTTAATTCATCAGAAATAATAATATCTCCGGCTTCAGTTATAGCTTGTATAGTACCTGCATTACAATTAAAACCTGATTGGAATACAAATGCGGCTTCTTCTCTTTTGAATTTAGCTAGTATTTCTTCTAATTCTTCATGGATTTTCATATTACCAACAATAGTTCTAACTGCACCAGATCCAACACCGTATTTTTCTATAGCTTCAATAGAAGCCTTTTTTAATCTTGGATGATTTGCAAAGCCTAAATAGTTATTTGAGGAAAGATTTATTACCTTTTTCCCATTTAAGATAACCTCTGCTTCGTTAGGTGTTTCAAGTACAGGCAGTTTTCTGTAGATTCCTTGGTCTTTTAACTCACCAATCTTTTCTTTTAAAAAGTCTAAATCGTGTATGTTCATCAAATATCCTCCTTATATTATAAGTATTTCTTACCATATTATAACACATTGTTTTAATATTTTAATACTTTGTTAAAAATATATTTTGTCTCGCCCGAGCCACATAATCTATCAAAATTGAATTGTTTTTGTACAACTCTTCATCTAATAAATATGCATTATTTTCATCTTTTATATTTCCTAGGGCAATAATCCCATTTCTTTTTAAAATATTTCTACCTCTCCAGGCTCCAGCCATAGATCCATACTTTTTTCTAAATTCACTATTAGATATATTTAATAATTCTACTATATCCATATAACCTTTAGTAACATATGGAAGGAACTCATTATGAGATGAAAGTTTGACTCCTTTATTTTTAGGACATACCAATTGACAAGTATCACAGCCATAAATCTTAGTCCCCATTTTATTTCTATATTCTATAGGTATTATGTCTTTAGTCTGTGTTAGATAAGATATACATTTCTTTGGATTTAACTTATATGGTTCCAAAGCATTAGTAGGGCAGGCCCTAATACACAGATCACATTCTCCACATTTGCTAGATATTCTACTTTCATGGATTTCTATATCTAAATCTGTCATTATATAGCCTAGGAATATAAAAGAACCATATTCATCATTAATTATGGAACAGTTTTTACCATAATAGCCTATACCAGCTTTGTTTGCTAATTCTCTTTCTATAAGTGGTCCTGTATCTACATAAGCCCTGTAATCAAAGTCTACAACATTTTTTATTTCTCCAATTAGTTTATCCATTTTTTCCTTTAATACCTTATGATAATCCAATCCCCAAGAAGATTTAGATAAAACTCCTTTAAGTTTATCTTCTTTATCTCTATTGAAATCCACATTGTAACTTAAAGCTATAACTATAATAGATTTACAATTAGGAAAAGTTAATTTAGGGTTAATTCTTTTATCCATATCTTTTTCTTCAAATTCAGTTTGAAGATTATTTTCTAATCTATATTCTAGATATTCTTCTATATCCAATAAAGGGGATCCATCAGTGAATCCTATTTTATCAATATTTAATTGTCTAGATTTTTCAATAATAAAACTTTTTAAATTCATCTAAGCTTTCCTTTCACTAAAATGACATCTTATTTTAAGCTTTAAATCATTCCTTATATACATATGATACCACAATTTACTTTCTTAAAACTATTATTAAAGAGTAAATATATGATATAATGTCCTATATGAATTAGAAAAGGAGCTACATAATGTTTAATTTAAAAAGAAAATCCTTAAAGAAATTTGATTTTGTATTATTTATAACAGTTATTATATTATCTATATTTGGTTTAATAATGATAAGGTCTGCTACTTTGAGCTATGATACAATCACCCATGTAAAATCTCAATCCATAGCAACTGGTATTGGTCTTGTGGCTATATTAATATTAGTCTTACTAGATTATCATTTTTTAGGCAAATTATATATTCCTATATATGTAATCTCTAACTTGCTTCTAGTAGCTGTACTAATATGGGGTTTTGGTGCAGAGCGATGGGGTGCAGATTCCTGGTTAAAGATTGGGCCTATAATCTTTCAACCTGCAGAATTTGTAAAAGTAGGCTTGGTTATATCTTTGGCTAAGTATATAGATAATAATAAGGAGAAGATAAATGAGCCCTTTACACTTCTTAAAGTATTAGCCTTTGCATTTCTACCTGTTATTTTAATATTGAAGCAACCTGATGCAGGTACGGCTATGGTCTTTATATTTTTTATTGCTATAATGTTATTTATTGCTGAAATAAAGTGGAAATATATAGGATGGGCTTTTTTAGCAGGTTTGCTTAGTCTTCCGGTTTTGTGGTTTAAGCTAGATGTATATCAAAAAAATAGATTCTTTAACTTTCTAGACCCGGAAAGAGATACTTCAAATACTGGCTATCAAGCCATGCAAGGTAAAATTGCTATAGGTGCGGGAAAAGTATATGGACGTGGATTATTTCAGGGTGTCTTTACTCAATATAACTATATTCCAGAAAAACAAACAGACTTTATATTTGCTGTTATTGGAGAAGAATTAGGCTTTGTGGGCGGAGTAACTTTAATATTCTTTTATTTTATATTACTTACCAGATTAATTAAAATTGCAAGAAATAGCAATGATCTCTTTGGGTCCCTTATGGTAGTAGGCTTTACTTCTATATTAATATTTCACATATGGGAGAATATCGGGATGACTATTGGCTTAATGCCAATTACAGGTATACCTCTTCCATTCCTAAGTCATGGAGGAACCTTTCAATTAATTAACCTGGTTTGTATTGGAATAGCCCTTAGTGTTGGGATTCATAGAGATGGATTAAACTTTTAATAGAAAAAGGACCAATTTGTTCTAAAACAAATTGGTCCTTTACAATTATTTATTAATTTTTATATCCCCAGAAATAGTTTCAATATTCATTTGATATCTACCATCCCCTATTTGAAAATCAAAATTACTTTTATCAATTTCTACTGGTATATAAAAGTTGGATTTAACATCCCCTGAAGTGGTCTTTGCTTTAATTTTATAATTAGGTTCATAATATAACTTTATACTCACATCTCCCGATACAGCTTCAATTTTAATATCCCCACCATCTTCTTCTATATCTAGATCCACATCTCCTGAAGTTGTTCTTATATCATAACTGCCTACACATTTTTCTACTTCTACGTCTCCGGAAACAGAAGCTAGCTTTATTTCCTTTGCAAGTATTTCATCAACTTTTATATCTGCAGAAGTAGTAGTGGCGGATATGTCATTCTCATATTCTTTTGGTACAAATATCTCTAAAACAACATCAGATTCCTTTACAGTATAATAGCTATTAGGATTTTCTAGATTAATTAATACACGCTTAGCCACCTTGCTAATATTTAGTTTTGGAACTACATCAGACTTCATTTCCCCATAATATTTCACCAGTATATCCGCTCTATCTACTGCGAATATTTTTACATCAATAAACTCCGAACCAATAACAATGGAATTTACATTTTCTATACTAATATTTTTTTCTTCATCTACTATTGAATAGTGCAATTTATCTAAATAATTATTACCCCATCTTATAGGATTTCCTAGGCTAAATTTGGTTTCTCCACCTTCTTTAACAGTAATTCCACCCCAACCAATAGTAACACGTTCATTGCCATCTCGAACATCTATGCCGTCCCAGCCTATTTTTACATTGCTGTCTTGATTTTTAACTATTATGCCATCTTTAATAATTGTAACATTATCATTATTTGATTTTACACGGATTATTCCGTTTTTAAAAATGTTATTGCTTCCAATGTCATCATTATATATAAGCGAAAAAATACCTATTCCAAATGCAATAATGGTTACTCCTATTAATATGGATACCCATCTTTTCATATTCATTTAAAAGCCTCCTTTATTAACTATTTCTATATTCCACCTAATATATCTTTTTGTTAAGTCAATAAATAGTTTTGTTAAGTATAAAGCAAGTATTATAGTTAAAGCTCCTAGTCCAACTAGGCCTATACCTAAGCCAAGGGATGTTAATATATGTGGACGAGCCATTGTTCCAATGAATATAGAGGACCTAGCAAATAATAATCCTATAGCGCCAAATCCTAATGAGATGCCCGCAATATACAAGCCAAACAGGATACCTACAATAGATAAATAGGGTGTTAGGACTATGACTAGGTTGAATGCCACTAAAAGAAATATGATTATAAGTCTATTATTACTATTGTTCCTATCTATTGTGCCATTGTTACTTGAATTAATATAATTCCGACTTATAGCATAGGGGTCCCCTAGTTCCAAAGAGATTTCTTCAGCTGTTTTACCCTTAGATAGACCTACTTCAAAGTGTTCATCATAATCTGATAATATATCTTCTATTTCATCTGGTGAAAGACTGCCTAGATAAGTTTTAAGTTTATTCATATACTCAGTTTTAGTCAATGATCTCACTCCTAATAATATTATTTACCCCTTTTATAAATACTTGCCATTCCACTTCCATAACTTCATAAACTTCTTTGCCCTTAGTAGTCAATTTATAATATTTCCTGGGTGGTCCTGCTTGAGATTCTTGTAAATAGGTATCTACATATCCTTCATTACGGAATTTCCTTAGTAAAGGATAAATTGTACCTTCGGATATACTAATATCTCTAGAAATATGTTCCACCAATTCATAGCCATAAAAATCCCTTTTATGAAGTAAGGAAAGAACTAAAAGTTCTAATACACCCTTCTTAAATTGTATATTCATATTCCCCTCTCCTCATATCTTATTGACTACACTATATCATATGCTACCTTTCAATACAAGGTACTAAATTAATAAAATACTACATTATTTTTGACAAAAAAATACAACAATTTAAATAGTTACAAAAAAGTTACAAAATGTCTTGTAATTTAGATTAATCTTTTGTATACTAAATGGGACAAGTAATAAGACTTACTAAGGAGGCGTATTTATTTGTTTAAAATAAAGTTAATTAAAGCAACAACTATGGCCATTACACTGGGTGCAGTGCTTGCATTTACTTCTACACCATCACATGCTGTTTTAGGTGATCAGGTTCTTAAATCTGGGATGGTACATGAAGATGTACAACAATTACAAGAAGAATTACTAGAACTAGGATTTTTCAAGAATGAAAATATAACAGTATATTATGGTTCAATTACAGAAGAAGCTATAAAAGAGTTTCAAAGTTCCAATAAATTAGAGCCAACAGGTATATTTGATAAAGTTACATATGATGCATTACAGGCTGTTAAGGCAGCAAAAACAGAAACTAATAAAAACACTTTAACGTTTGATAGAGAATTAAGTCTTGAAATGAAGGGCGAAGACGTAAAACTAGTTCAAGAGGCACTAAAAGCACTAGAATATTTAGATATTGAAAATTGTACAGATTATTTTGGCATTATGACTAAAGAAGCATTAGTTGCTTTTCAAGAAGCAAATGGACTTAAAGCAGATGGAATTGTAGGTCTTAGAACCGTAGAAGCTATTAATAAAGCTCTTATGGGAAGAGGTATATCATTACCTTCCGCTAATAGAGCCGCTGAACTGGGTACACTTTCAGCTAAGCTTGCAGCTACAGCTAGACAATATCTTGGACATCGTTATATAAGTGGTGGAGCATCACCTAGTGGCTTTGATTGCTCAGGCTTTACATCTTATGTGTACAAGCTCCATGGAATTACATTACCTAGGTCATCAACTTCACAAGCCTATGTAGGAACTCAATTAAGTAAAGCAGATTTATTACCTGGAGATCTTTTAATCTTTTCTAACACTTATAAAAAGGGACCTAGTCATACAGGTATATATTTAGGAAATGGACAATTTATTCATGCTAGTACATCTACAACTGGAGTTATTATCTCAGATTTAAATTCAACATATTACAAAAGTAAATTCACATATGGAAGAAGATTATACTAAAAAAATTAAGCAGTCTCAATAATTGAGACTGCTTTTCTAATCTAGATCTTCAAAACTAACTTGATTTTTATTAACTATAGCTTCGTCTAACTCTTTCTCTATTAAATAACATCTTCTACATAACGGTTCATATTCTTTAGATGCTCCTATAACAACTCTTTCTGTATCCTTAGTCTTCCTATGACTTACCCACCCATCTGTTCCACACTTCACACATACGGCATGATGCTTATGTAGGTAATCAGCTATAGGCATTAGCTCTTTTACTATTTCAAAAGCTTGTCCTGTAAAATCTAAGTCTAGTCCTGCTAGAATCACTGTTATATCTTTTTCTAAAAAACAGTTTATATAATCTACAATTGCTTTGGCATCTCCTTGTAAAAATTGGACTTCATCAATAGCGATAACATCCGGCATAAAGTCTTTACAAAATTCGACTATTTCCTCTATATCATTTACTAAAACACATTCCAATGAAGTCAAATCGTGTGTAGTAATCTTAGATTTGGTATACCTTGTATCTACAGATGGTTTAAAAGCTATGGTTTTATAACCTGCAATTTTAAATCTATTAACATCCTTTTCTAATGAAGATGTCTTACCCGAAAACATGGATCCTGTATGAATAATTAATTTACCTTTATATTGATGCAAATCTCATAACCCCCTTAAAATCGTCAATATATATTATATCATTTATTACCTATCTTTAAAACCATTTCCAAACAAAAACTCCCTCAAACCTAAATTTGAGGGAACATATTACTCCATGCATATTTATTTTATATATCTATCTATAATATTTATTATCTCTTCTATCTTTTCTTCCCCCTGTGTTTCCCCTTCTAATATTGCTGTGGCTACACAGGATCTTATATGGTCATTTAAAATATCTATATTGGCTTTCTTTAAAAGGCCTATAGCTGATAGAATTTGTGTAGATATATCTACACAATATCTATCGTCTTCTATCATCCTGATTATTCCATCTATCTGACCTCTTGCTGTTTTTAATTTATTGGCTGCTTTTTTCTTTGCTTCGCTCATACTATCACCGCTTCTATTTTATTTCCAAAACTTTATTTGAACTTTTTCAGTCTTAGTGAGTTAGTTACTACCGATACTGAGCTGAATGCCATGGCTGCTCCAGCTACCATTGGGTTTAAGAATCCTAATGCTGCAATAGGTATGCCAACACTATTGTAGAAGAAAGCCCAGAACAAGTTTTGTCTTATTGTTTTCATAGTTCTATGACTTAGTCTAATAGCTGTAACTACTCCATTTAGATCTCCCCTCATTAGGGTTATATCTGCAGCCTCCATTGCCACATCTGTACCTGTACCTATAGCAAATCCTATATCTGCTGCGGCTAATGCTGGAGCATCATTGATACCATCTCCAACCATACCTACATGCCTACCTTCAGATTTTAATCTTTCTACCACTTCAGCCTTATCTTCAGGTAATACATCAGCTAATATTTTTGTAATCCCAATTTTTTGAGCAATTGCCTTTGCTGTTCTTTCATTATCACCTGTTATCATATACACCTCTAGGCCCATCTTCTGCAATTCTTTAACTGCTTCTAATGATGTATCCTTCATCTGATCTGCTACAGCTATGATTCCAGATAAAATACCATCTAAAGACATTAACATAGCAGTCTTTCCTTCTTCTTGTAATTTTAATAAATCATTTTCTCTATCTTCTATAGAAACATTATTTTCTACCATAAGTCTTTTATTTCCAATTAGTACTTTCTTACCTTCAAATTCTGCTCTTAGTCCTTTTCCTGTAATTGACATAAAGGATTCAGGATTAGATAATTCCATAGATTCTTCTTCAGCCTTTTTAACTATAGATTCACCTAATGGATGTTCTGATGCTCTTTCTACAGATGCTGCAATTCTAAGGATTTCATTCCTGTCATATTCATTGAAAGTCAATATATCTGTTAACTCTGGTTCTCCTCTTGTAATCGTTCCTGTTTTATCAAATATTATAGTATCCATCTTGTGGGTACTTTCTAAATGTTCTCCTGATTTAATCAATATTCCATTTTCTGCGCCCTTTCCTGTTCCTACCATAATAGCTGTAGGTGTTGCTAGTCCTAATGCACAAGGACAAGCAATTACAAGAACTGCTATTGCATTTATTAAGCCAGTGTTAAAATCTCCACCTATATAGGTAAAGCCTAGTATTGTTACTAAAGCTATTACTACTACTATAGGCACAAATATACCTGAAATTTTATCAGCTAATCTTTGAATAGGTGCTTTGGACCCTTGAGCATCTTCTACCAATTTAATGATTTGAGATAATACGGTATCCTTACCTATTTTTGTAGCCTTAAATCTAAAAGCACCGAATTTATTAATTGTAGCTCCTATTACTTCATCATCTATAGTCTTATCTATAGGTATACTCTCTCCAGTTATCATGGATTCATCTAATGACGAATTACCTTCCACTATAATTCCATCAACAGGAACTCTCTCTCCTGGTCTTACAACTACAATATCCCCAACAATTAATTGTTCAATAGGTATATCCACCTCTACTTCATCTCTAACTACTCTAGCAGTTTTAGGTTGTAATCCCATAAGCTTTTTAATAGCTTCTGAGGTTTTACCTTTAGCTACAGCTTCAAAAGTATTTCCTAATACTATTAATGTAATAATAACTGCCGAAGCTTCAAAGTAGTATTCAGGAACACCTATTGCAAGGTTATAAATACTAAAAAAGTAGGCTGCTGAAGTACCCATGGCTATTAATACATCCATGTTAGCCCCCCCACCCCTTAAAGCCTTATATGCTCCTTTATAGAATCTATACCCTATGATGAATTGTACAGGTGTTGCCAATGCCAATTGAAACCATCCATTATTTAAAAGATTAGCTAAAGCATTATCTACTCCTGCCATATGGAAAAACATAGCTAAAAACAAGGGAAGGCTTAAGATAGCTGATATTATAAATGAAGTTTTTAAGGACTTAATTTCTTTTTCCCTTAATTCCTTTTCCCTGTCTAGATCTCTTTCAATTTCAACTTCTGCCTTATATCCTGCCTTTTCAATTGTCTTTATTAAAATATCATCAGTTAATAGTCCTGAAGGATATTCAACTGTTGCTTTGTTAGTAGCTAGGTTAACCGTAGCCTTTACACCTTCAAGTTTGTTTAATTCTTTCTCTACACGAGAGGAACAAGATGATCAGGTCATTCCTTCTACTGTTAGGGTCCTCTTTTCTAAGGGGACTTCATATCCTGTCTTCTTTATAGTATTAATTATATCTCCTTCTTTTATCTTATCTGCATCAAATTCTATAGTTGCCCTATTTGCCAGCAAGTTTACCGTTGCAATTTTTACTCCATCCTGCTTATTTAAAGCCTTTTCCACCCTGGTAGAACAGGCCGCACAAGTCATACCTAAGATATCTACGCTTATCTTTTTACTAGTCATTATCTCACTCCTTACATATTTATCACCTACCCCCCCTGGGGGTGTATATATAATATATCATCTTTATTTAGTTTTGTCAATAACCTAGGAGAGAACCAATTTTACTTTTACATTAAAATGACTTTATCACTTATTGCATCAACATCTGCTTTGTCATGGGTAACAAATATACAGGTAATACCTTCCTTCTTTAAAATATCCTTTAGTTCTAGTCGAATCCTAGAGCGTAGGCCCGCATCTAAATTGCTAAAGGGTTCATCCATGGAAAGTATTGCAGGTTTGGGCGCAATGGCTCTGGCTAAAGCCACTCTCTGTTGTTGTCCACCACTTAATTCATAAGGATATCTATTTTCGTATCCTTTTAAATTTACCAATTCTAATACTTCATTTACTCTTTTTTTCCTGTCTTTTTTATGCAATTTATGTAATCCAAAGCCAATATTTTGGATTACAGTCATATGAGGAAATAAGGCATAATCTTGAAACAACATACCTACACCTCTATTTTCAGGCTGAATAAACACATCATCATCAACCATAATTTTACCATTTATAAGAATACTACCTTGGTGGGGTGCTTCTAGGCCTGAGATTAACCTAAGTAAGGTACTTTTCCCACAGCCACTTTCACCTAAGATCGCTACAATATCTCCTTGTTCAATATCTAAAGAAAATTTATCTAATACATCCTCTACAGAATTATCATATTTAAAAGATAAATCTTTTATTTCTATATACATTAAGTTTTCCTCCTATCCTTTTTTGTCAATATAAGGACCGCAATTGTACTTATAAATATTATTATAAGTGCTGGTACTGCTGCATACTGTATATTTTCATCATTGGCATATTGATATGTCTTCGTTGCCAGGGTTTCAAAATTAAATGGTCTTAGGATTAAAGTTAGTGGCAATTCTTTTAAAATATCCATAACCACTAATAAAAAACCACTAATAATAGAGCCTTTAATTAATTTTAAGTCTATAAAAAACAAAGACTTTGTAATGCCTACTCCTAATAATCTAGAGGCTTCAAGATACTTAATTCCAATCTTTTCAAATCCAGATCGTATAGAATTAAAACCTATACCAAGATATCTAATTGTATAGGCAAAAATTATCATAATTATACTAGAACTTAAAATCAATGTAGAATGTTGTCCCCAAATAGCTCTATCTAGATTAATAACAAAAGATAATATTCCTATGGCTATTACAGCTGCTGGTATGGAATATCCCAGTAATACTAATTTGGAAAAGATTTTTGATATTTTTGAGCTAGTCATTCTAGAGAAATTTGCCACTATTATAGCAAGTATAATAACTAATAATCCAGCAATTATTGTAACTACAAGGGTATTAAATATAATCCTAATAAAGCGATAATCTAATACACTAGAATAATTTTTCACACCCCATATTAATAACTGTATAAAGGGAATCAAAAATGATACTAGAAATATTAAAGTACAAAACCCTACGGCCATAACCATACTTTTACCTTTAAGCTTTATAGGTTTTAAAGGTGTAATTTTACTAGTTGTGAATGAAAATCTCTTTCGTCCTCTAATTATCTCTTCTAAGGCAAGAATACCTAATACTGCTATCATTAATACACCTGCAAGCCTTATGGCAGAATTTAAATCATACATTCCAAACCAGGTTGTAAAAATAGCTGTAGAAAACGTATTTATTCCAAAATAACTAGATACGCCAAAATCACTTAACACTTCCAATATTACTAAAATAGCTCCACCTACTATAGGGACACTTGAAATAGGAAGTACTACTTGAAAAAATATCTCCAAATTGGTCTTACCTAGCACCCTAGCATTTTCAATTAAAGCAGAACTTTGCTTTTCTAAAAAGGATTTTGTACCAAGGTAGACGTAGGGAAATAAAAATATAGTAAATATGAATACTGCCCCTTGAATTGTCATAATATCAAAGTACTTATAATTCACATTTATATTTATGCGTCTTAAGTAAGTCTGTATAATACCAGTATAACTTAGAATTCCATTATAAGTATAAGCTCCTATATTTGAAGGTATAGCCATTGGTAAAATCAAAGCCCATTTAAAGAAATTTTTTAAAGGGAAGTCATAGGCTGACACAAGCCAAGCTAAGATAACACCAATAATTACTGTGAAGAGTCCTGTAAAGACTATTAAAAATAATGAATTCTTTATATAATCTTTTAATAAATATTCCTTTATATGAAGCCAGTTTTCTGAAGCTGGAGTTAATAAATTGACAAAAATACTAAGAGAAGGGAGTAATACCATTATTACACCCAATATACTTAATACTGACCATATATTTAGTTTTCTCTTAATATCTCTTAAAAGTAATCTATTCATTATTTCCATCCAACCTTATTTAATGTTTCCGTAGCAGTTTTATTATATTCTCCTAATTTTCCATAATCTAAGTCTTGCTTTTTAAATGAACCCCATGATTTTAATAATTCAGGCATTTCAGCTTCTGGATTTACTGGAAACTCATAATTCATATTAGAAATAATGGACTGGGCTTCAATATCTGTAATAAATTCTATGAACTTTATTGCATTTTCCTTATTCTTAGAATACTTTGTAATCCCTGCCCCACTAATATTTAAATGGGTACCTGTTGTCTCCTGATTAGGGAAAAACACTCCTATACTATCAGCCACTTTCACTTCTTCTAGGTCTGAAGAATTTGCCATCAAACCAATATAATAGGTATTCATTATTGCAACATCACCTATTCCTGCGACTATATCCTTTGCTTGGTCTCTGTCGTTACCCTTTGGCTCTCTAGCAAAGTTTTTAACTAGTCCACTGGCCCATTCCTCTGCCTTTGATTCACCTTCTATAGCAATTATTGAAGCTACTAGTGATTGATTATATAGTGAAGTCGAAGATCTTGATAAAATTTTCCCCTTCCATTTATCATTGGTTAGATCTTCATATGTTGATAGTTCACTAGGATTTACTCTTTCTTTAGAATAAACTAAAACTCTAGCCCGAGTTGCAATACCTATCCAATTATTATCAACATCTCTATATTCTATTGGAACCTGTTTTTTAATCATATCCGAAGTTGAGTCTTGTAAAATACCTCGCAATTTTGCAGTATTTAAAATACCACCATCTACTGTGATAAATAAATCAGCTTGTGTATTCGGTCCTTCACGTTCAACTCTTTCTATTAATTCTTCTGCTTTACCTTGTACTATATTTACTTTAATTCCAGTTTCTTTTTCAAACTCCCTATATATCTTTTCATCTGATTCATAGTGGCGAGCTGAATATATATTAACTACTTGGCCTGCCTTGTTAGATTTAGGTGCACACCCAAGTAACAAGCTTAAAGATAATATTATAAGTAATGCTAATAATTTTCTATACAAAATAACCCTCCTAATTGATAATTGTTCTCAATACAAAATGTATGATAACAATTATACTTTAATAAGTCAAGAACTTAATAGGATTATGCCCTATTACTATTATGAAAATTCATCATTATATTTGTAGAAAAACCAAGCTAAAATGTTATTTTCTTAGCTTGGTTTTTCCTTATTTTTACAATCATCTATATATTAACTATTTAATCTAGATCTATTCCTACAATGGCTCCATTTATAATTATATTTTCCATTCCCAGTTTTAGCTTGTTCTTGTATTAAACGATTTCTTTCTCCAGCCATTTTTATAGCATTTTCTTCATATTTTACAATATCTTCACCCCATGGTCGAGAATCTTCATTCATAGAGTCCCCATAAAGATCCTTTCCATCTAATGAACCATCTGCATATGTAAATGTTGAGAACAGTCCAACTACTAAAGCTAAACCAAGTACTATCAATCCTTTTTTCATTTATATATTTCCTCCTTGTTTTCTTTAATTAAATTATAGTATATCATTATGAAGGAATTATGAAGATGTGGTTTCTTTCACCATTACCATTACTTTCGAATAGAATAATGTATTATATATTCCTTTTTGGGAGGGATGCGGATTGAATGATAAAGTGGTTGAAATAAAAGATATTTCTGTAACTTACTATACCTTAGAAGAAGAAACAGAGGCATTAAGAAACTTAAATTTGAATGTTTATTCAGGAGAAATTGTTTCTATTGTAGGCCCTAGTGGTTGTGGTAAATCCACATTACTATCAATAATTGCAGGTTTATTAAAACCAAATAGTGGCTATGTTAAAGTAAATGGTATTACTGTAGATAAACCTTTTGAGGATATTGGTTATATGTTTCAAAAAGATCAACTGCTGGAATGGAGAAATATATTGCAAAATGTTGTGATTGGTCTTGAAATTCAGGGTAAATTAAACCAAAAATCAATAGAAACAGCAAAAACAATGCTAATTAATTATGGCTTAGGTGACTTCTTAAATTCTTATCCTTATCAACTATCAGGTGGTATGAGGCAAAGGGTTGCCCTCATAAGGACATTACTATTAGAGCCCAATTTACTCTTATTAGATGAACCATTTTCAGCTTTAGATTATCAGACCAGATTAGCTATTTCTGATGAAATAGGCTTAATCTTAAAAAAAGAAAAGAAAACTGCAATATTAGTAACACATGATATAGCTGAGGCTATTAGTATGAGTGATAGAGTAGTGATTTTAAGTAATAGGCCAGCTCAAGTTAAGGAAATAATAGATATAGAATTGACCTGCGGGGAAATAAGGTCCCCATTAAAATGTAGAGAAGCTCCTGAATTTAGGCATTATTTCAATAAAATTTGGAGGGAGTTGGATATACATGTCTAATAATATATCTAAGAATCATGAAAATTATTTAAAGGAAGTTAAAAGGCGAAGAAGAAATATCTTAATAACTCAAATTAGTTTGTTTGTAATTGGCCTTTTAATTTGGGAAATAGCTGCACATTTTAAATGGATAGATACTTTCCTAACTAGTAGTCCTTCTGCTATTTGGAAGTTGTTTTTACAATATGCTGTAAAAGGAAACTTATTACATCATGTTACAGTTTCAGTAATGGAAACTATAATAGGATTTTTAGCAGGTACAATTTTAGGAGTCATATTTGCTATAGGTTTATGGTGGTCAGATTTTTGGGCCAAAGTTTTAGATCCTTATTTAGTTATATTAAATAGTCTTCCAAAGACAGCCCTAGCTCCAATTATAATTATTTGGGTAGGCGCTGGCTATACTGGCATTATAGTAACTGCCATTACCATATCAATAGTTGTAACTATAATGAATATGTTTATATCCTTTAAATCTGTTGATGAAGATAAAATAAGATTATTAAAAACTTTCAATGCTTCTAAGTTACAGATATTAAAGAAATTAGTACTTCCATCTTCAGTACCAGATTTAATAAGTACTTTAAAAATAAATATTGGACTATCTTGGGTAGGGGTTATAGTTGGTGAGTTTTTAGTTTCTAAAGCAGGAATTGGCTATTTAATAGTATATGGAGGTCAGGTATTTAAATTGGATATAGTGATGATGAGTGTAATGATACTGACCATTATATCGGCTTTAATGTATAAGGTTATAGCTATAATTGAAGAAAGGTTTACTAAATGGGTACAATAAAAGTCTCCTTGAAGGAGACTTTTTTATTATTTATATTCTACTATTTCAACTTTTTCCATCACTACTGGTTCAACAGGTTTATCTCCTGGTCCTGTTTTTACTTTAGCTATTGTATCAACCACATCCATGCCTTCATAAACTTGACCAAATACTGTATGTTTACCATTTAGCCAATCTGTTCCATCTGACTTATGAACTATAAAAAATTGGCTTCCATTAGTTGCAGGTCCTGCATTTGCCATTGATAAAGTTCCATATAAATGTTGATAATCTTTATGGAATTCATCTTCAAAAGGTGCTGCCCAAATACTTTCTCCACCTCTACCACTACCTTGAGGATCTCCACCTTGGATCATAAAGTCTTCCATTACTCTATGGAATGTAACCCCATTATAGTAGCCATTTTTTGCATGGGTTTTAAAGTTCTCTACTGCTTTTGGCGCTATCTCTGGAAATAATCTTAGCTTTATTTCACCATGGTTTGTTGTAATTATTGCTACTTCTTCGCCTGCTTTAGGCATTTCTAATTGTTCTAAATTCAATTCTATTCCTCCTATGTCTTCTTTTTTATTGCAAGCTACTATACTTAGTAGAGCAAGAATAAGTGTAGCTAACAATATAATCTTTGTCTTCTTGTTCATTTTATACTCCTTAATAATTTAATAATAAATAAAACACAATAATGCCATATTTTTACCCAGTATAATTTCTATTTAACACTTCTCTTCCATTAAAATTAATATTGCTTACATTTTTAATACGATAAATACTATTAAACAGATGATCAAGGTCAATTGAATCCGTAAATTTAACTGTAATTTCAAATGTTAAGTTCTCCAAATCTTCATACTCGTCAACTGATACCATTCTAATATCCTTAATATAAACCTTATGTTCCCCTAAAACAGTGCCAATCTCACCTAATAATCCAGTTCTACCTTTTGTAAAGATTTCTATAGTGCTATAAGTCCTTCTAATTAATCTTTTTTCAAAACTACCTATATTTACCAGTGTTAACAAAACAATTCCTGCTGTTACCAATGCACCTAAATAATATCCAGACCCTATGGCAATTCCTATTCCTGCTGATATCCAAAGACTGGCAGCAGTTGTTAATCCTTTAATACTACTTCCGGTTTTTATTATAGTACCGGCACCTAAAAAACCAATTCCTGTTACAATTTGAGCCGCTACCCTTGCCGGATCTCCCAGCCCACCAAAGCCATCTTTAGAAACTAAGGTTATTAATGCACTGCCTACAGTAACTAATATATGTGTTCTAAGACCAGCAGGTCTATTACTAACTTCTCTTTCAATACCAATAAAACCACCTATTATAGCAGCTAAAATAAGCCTTAGTACCAGTTCAAAATTACTAACCATATTTTATCTCCGTCCCTTCAACTATTTCACAATATACAATATATTATACCATTAATATATTCTACTTGCTAAATATCTTGAATATTTATTTAAAATCTTATAAAGGAATTATTCTATTAAAATTTTCTCTATGAAGTTTATGCTTTAAAATATATTTAAACCATATTACTAAAGTAATTCCCTTTACAATACTTGTAAGACTAATGCTCCACCATACTCCAGCTAAAGCTAAGGCAGTATAACTTGAAAGTATAATAGCTATAGGTATTCGCATTGCATTTAAAATTATTCCAACAATTGTAGGTGGTAGTGTTTTTCCTAGTCCATTAAATGCTCCAGTAGTACCTATTTCTATACTCATAAAAAACTGGGATAGGCCCAATATTCTTAAATATCTAACTCCTTCTTGTATGGCCATAGGATCATCTGGGGTGAATAATGTAAATAGGGGTCTTGCGGCAAATATTAATAGTAAAGTAGCAAAAATTCCAATACCTCCTACTAATTCCATTCCTTTTTTATAACCTTCCACTATCCTGTCAAACTTTTTAGCTCCGTAGTTTTGTCCTACAAATGCAGAAATAGCTGTAGAAAAACCTTCTGAAGTCATCCATGATAGAGATTCAATCTGTGAACCAATTCCTTGAACTGCTATGGCTACAGGACCAAAACTAGATACTATTCTTGTTAAAACCATGCTTATACTGGCATGTAATCCCATCTGTACAGAAGCCGGTAACCCAACAATTATAATCTTCTTTATATATTCTAAATCAGGCTTAGATAACAATTTTATATGAGAGTATAATGTGTTATTCTTTTTTCCTAATATAATAAATATTAGGGTAACGAGCATTTGTGATGATATTGTGGCTATTGCAGCTCCTTTAATTCCTAGTCCTGGAACTGGACCTAAGCCGAATATTAAAATAGGGTCCAATATAATATTGGCTATTAGTCCCATGGTATTAACTTTAAAAGGAGTAATACTGTTTCCAGAACTATTTAATGTAGCTGAAAATAAAGGATTAATAAAATGAAAGCTAATTCCTATTGATATAATAATCAAATATTCAATTGCCATTCTCACCACTTCTGGATCACCTATGTGAAAAAAACCAATAATATAATTTCTTAAAAAATATAAAAACAGTGAATATAAGATAGCGATAGTTAAATTTAATTGAAAACCATTTGAAATATATTTTTTCACACCTACCATATCTTCTCTACCGTAAGATTGGGCTACTCCTACACCTACTCCCAATTGAGACATCATAATTAGTGCACCACCAAACCACATAAAGAAGCCTACTATTGCTGCTGCAGCAACTGCATTGGTGCTTAATCTTCCTAACCACATTATATCTGTAAGATTATAGGCCATTTGTATAAAAGATGTACCCATTATTGGAAGAG
>CAZAGS010000014.1:0-3880 GCA_964484955.1 uncultured Tissierellaceae bacterium | reverse complement strand
TTGGATACATCCCAACCATTTTTAGGGTAATCTAGAATTATAGTTCTTTCTTCATTATTAAAATCAACTTTCACACCCTTACTTTCTAACAAGGCTCTAACAGGTACATAGGACCTTCCATTGAAGATAATCGGATATAAGAAAGACCCATCAACATCTTTGGGTTGCCATAACTCATTATCAACTCGAAATTTCATGTCATTAGCTAAATAAGCCTCGATTTTGTCCACTGAATTAATAGCAAATCCCACAACAGAAAAACTTAATAATAAAACTGACAGGATAAACACCATTGTTTTACTTTTCATAACAATTTCTCCTTTCAATTACAGTTCTAACTATACACGGATTGTATTACTATATTTTGTAAGGATTTAATACCCAAATTTTATAATATATAAACCTTGTTGGCTAAAAAATGACCTTCCCAAGTGGACCTAGCTCTTAATTTTAATACCTAAAAATCCTGCAAAAGAAACTAGCTGGTCACTATGTACTATTACACCTTTTAAGTCTTCTACTCTAACAACAATTCCCTCTATATCATTGCTACTTAAATCAATTCCATTTAACTTTGTACCTACCAGTAGAATATGCTTCATATCACATTGACTAAATACTACTTGGTCAAATTCAGCATCTTGAAAGTCTGAATCTTTTAAAGAGCAAGTTTCATAAATAACTCCTTTCAAATTAATCTGTCTTAAGTTAGCATATTCCAGATTACAATTGAGAAATAATACATTCCTTAAAGTTGAATCCATCAGTTTTGTTCCCATCATCTTACAATTTTCAAACTCTACTCTATGTATAACTGCCTTATGCAAGTTAATATTAGATAAATCACAATTAATAAATCTAACATCAGTAAGTTCCATATCTTCAAAACTAGAATCAAAAAATGTTATATTTTGAAATATAGCCTTCTCAAAAATTACTTTATCCGCTCTTTGTTCCTCAATATAAAAATTATTTAGAATAACATTAGAAAAAGAGTCTTCATATTCCAATATTCTATTAGAGATATCTAATTCTACCAATTGCATTGGTATCTTTGGTATTATAATTTGTATATTACTTTTCTTTTTTTCCATACACTTCTCCTTTAGGGACAAAGGGACAGGTTGTTTGTCCCGCTTACTTTTCTAACCTTACTTGAAATTCAGTTCTTCCATTTTGGCTGGATACTCTTATATCACCCTTATGAAGTTCTACAATATTCTTAGCAATTGCTAAACCAAGCCCCGTGCCACCACTCTCTTTAGAACGGGATTTGTCGATTTTATAAAACCTTTCGAATATATTAGGTAGATCTGCATTTGAGATATCTTCTCCATAATTGATAGTATTAATTATTATACTATCTTTATCTCCTAATATTTCTATATCTACATACTTTCCTTCTTTACCATATCTAATGGCATTGGAAAGTAAATTCTCAAATACTCTTACCAATAAATTACCATCTCCCATAATAGTTAATTTCTCATTAGGAGGAAGTATCCTACATTCCATTCCTGAATCATTAAGTATAGGGATAAACTCTTCTGCTAATTGTTCGATTAATTGACCTATATCAATTATCTCCTTATTTAATTTTATTCCACCATAACCAATTTTAGTGAATTCAAATAATTCATCAATTAAGTTTTTTAATTCTAAAGATTTATTATATGCAATATCAATATAGTACCTTAAAGATACTTCATCTTTATACTCATCATTTGATATTAATCCTAAATAACCAATAATTGAAGTTAAGGGGGTACGTAAATCATGGGAAACATTTGTTATGAGTTCAGTCTTTGTTTTATCTGCATTTCGTTCCTCATCGATTGATTGTTTTAGTTCTTTTGACATCGAATTAATATTTCTTGCTAATTGTCCTAATTCATCCTCTGTTCTTATTGAAATTTTAGTACTTAAATCCCCTTCGGCAATTCGTTTTAAGCCTAAGTTAATTTCCTCTAGGTAATAAATACTCTTTTTTGTAAATATGAAGAAAAATATAATAAACAGAACTAAACCTATAATAATACTTATAGGGATCCATCCAATAGTAGAATCTAGATATTTTAAGATCTTACGTAGTTCATAATCATTAGATAATACACGCGCAAGAAAAAGTAGTATTCCAACAACAACTATGGAGCTAATTATACTTAATAGGAACAATAATAAAATCTTCCATCTAATGTTTTTAGAACTTTTATTTTTCAATTTTATAACCAACTCCCCAAACAGTTTTAATGATTTTAGGTTCTCTTGGGTTTTCTTCAATCTTTTCCCTTAGTCTACGAATGTGTACTACTACAGTATTATTTCCTTCAAAATACAACTCTTTCCATACACCTTTAAAGATTTGTTCAGCACTTAATACTCTGTCTATATTTTTAGCTAACAATAAAAGTATATCAAATTCAGTAGGGGTTAAATTTATCTCTTCGCCATATAATTCAACTTTATGGCTATTCTTATCAATTGCCAAGCCTTTAATAGTAATAATTGAATTATCAGCATTTCCATTGTTTTTAGGATTCAAATTTAAATATCTTCTAAGCTGAGACTTAACTCTGGCTAACAATTCTAGCGGATTAAATGGTTTAGTTAAATAATCATCTGCCCCTATACTAAGTCCTAGTATTTTATCCATATCTTCTGATTTCGCACTTAACATAAGGATTGGGATATTATTATCTGCTCTAATTCTCCTGCATACTTCTAAACCATCAATTCCTGGCATCATAATATCTAAAACAACTAGATGGATAACCTCCTTACTTAATATATCTAAAGCATCTGTCCCATTATATGCTTTCAATACCTGATAACCATCATTTGAAAGATAGATTTCTATTAGATCTGCTATTTCCTTTTCATCTTCAACAACTAAAACTGTCTCTTTTGACATAATATCAATACCTTTCTATTAAATGTTCTCTATAGACATTAAGTATACCAGTGGTCCTGACCTTTGACAATATACTACCAATACGCCCTCTTAGCTTGTTTGGAATATCTACAATTAAATCTAGTTTTTTCTTGTAAGCAGGTATTTCATCTAAATATTCCTCTAATGTTAATCCACTATTATATATTTCATTAGCAGGTTCAATACCAATATATCTAAAATGCCAGGGTTCATAATTTATCTTGGTAATATGTTCTTTACCCTGGGGATATCTGAGTATAAATCCAAAGTTATGCGCATTATCCCGAAGCCATTTTCCTTCCCTAGATTGGCCAAAGTTTCCCTCTAGTCTTCCAACATCCATGGCTAGTCCTGTTTGGTGTTCACTTTCCCCTGGTAATGCCACATATTCCTTAGCTCTTAATTCTCCTACAGCCTGTACTTGATTATCAAAAATTTGCTTCTGTCTGCTCGCAGATCTATATCCAGATACTCCATATAAATTAACACCTTGATTTTTAGCCTCATTAAACATTTTTTCTATGGCCAATGCAGCTACTTTACGCATTTGTTTTTTAGGATCATCTTCCTTAAAAGTAAATTCTATATTTGGTACAACTAAATCATTTGGCACATAACTCTTAGAAATTTGATTGTTATAATTCACTAATACCATTATATCATCTGGATTATTTACCTTATTAACATTACTAGAACTAAGTTTAAATATAATAACAAATGCCAGTAATATTATAAGTCTCTTTATCAGCCTTTTATACCTTTTCAAAGTCTTACCTCCTATTTTTATCCTACTTTTATTATAAGGCAATTGAAAAGGTCATATATTAATTATTTCTTACAGTATTATAACAAATTGAATATATTTTACTTAAAATAGACATGAATAAAAACCCTATTACAAACAATAATTTGTAATAGGGTTTGCTTTTTAGTGCAAAAAGAACCGTC
>CAZAGS010000013.1:0-29935 GCA_964484955.1 uncultured Tissierellaceae bacterium | reverse complement strand
ATAACAAGATAAACAGAGGAGAAGTTTCTTATATGCTGTATATCTTAAACGACTGGAGATACTAATTTGACAGTAAAAAGGGCCTATACATTAATTGAAATATTAATTGTATTGGCCCTTCTTTCTATTATTATGGCTATTGCTGTACCTAGTTTTGGTATTATTAATAGTATAAAAGAAAAGCAAGAGTTTAATGAGTTAAAGAAAGATTTAATATCTTCTAGAAATAAAGCTATTGTAGAAAACTGTCCCTATGAATTTAAGATAGATATTAATACTAATAAATATGAAATTTATAGAAAAGATAATCTTGGCTTAATTAAATCAAAGAAACTAGAATCAGGATTAAAATTTATTAGAACAGTAGAATCTACAACTAATCTAGTTATATTTAGTCCTTCTGGCTCTCCTTCAAGGGCTGGCAGTTTTGTAGTTAAAAAGAGAAATGGTGATAGATATAGATTTGCTGTGGTTGTAACCTCTGGAAAAGTAAATATTCATTGGATGAAATAAGGTAGGTTAATATGAAAAAACAGGGATTTACTCTTATAGAATTAATTGTTGGACTAGCCATTATAGGCCTTATATCAACTGTAGGATTTCCTATCATTAATAATTCCTTTATGAATTATGCTAGGGTAAAGCAAGAACAGCATATGGCATATCTTTGCGAAATGACAGTTGAAAGGTTAAGAGCAAAGGATTCTAGTTTAGAAGAAATCTTTTCTGAATTAGAGGCTTCTAATGAAGTGATAGTTTCTAAAATAGGGTTAACCCATCTTGAGAATTATAAATGCAAAATCACTAAAATAAAAGAATCTGAATTTACTATGAATCTAGCTGTAAAAATATTTATTGATAATGAAATGAGGAATAAGTCATATGTGGAATACAAGACGGTTATTAAAAAGTAATAGGGGATTTACCCTTATAGAATTAATATGTGGACTTTGTATTGGCTCTATAGTTATTGGCATATGTCTCTCAATATTATCATTTTCTTCTAAAAGCAATAGTTTTGCCGATGGAGCAGATGAAATATTATATAGTGGTAATTATACAATGGAATTTATAAAATATGAAATGCAAAACCTAGATAGGATTATCCCAAGTCATATGATTAAGGATCTAAATGAATTATACCCTAACAATATAGGATTTGTAGGTATGGAATATAAAGAAGGAAATAAATGCACATATTTCACTTACTATATTAAAAATAATACTTTAACTAGATTAGCAAGAGAGATAGATAGGGATGTAATAATGGTTGGAGGATCTTTTTCTGGTTATAATGACCTCTGTGAATATGTAGAGTCTTTTGGTGAAACAAGTATTGACTGGGATAATAAAATTTTGTATTTAGATATCAAGCTTTCTCATAATTCAAGGGTAAATAGTTTCAAATCTACTATACTGCTTAATTGTTCCCTGGACTATTAGGTAAGTCATATGAATAGAAAGGGGTCTGTATTAATTTTAGTATTATTAGTATTTGTAGTAGTAATGTTAGGAGCCTTATATACCTTGCAATCATCAACTTTACATATGCATATTGCTAATAATAAAAGTACAAATAATCAGGGTTTTTATTCTTCTGAAGCCAAGATTTTTATGTGTATGTATGAAGCCAAGTATTTTAAAGATCAATTAGAGCCTCTAATTCTAAATGAATTTAGAACTTTAACCAATTCTAAGGACTATATACTTTTGTCAAGTGAAGACATAGAAAAAGGTGATAGTGAAAGGAAAGTAGCTATTAGCTTTGTAACACAAAACAATAGGAAGTGTTTAAAATTAGTAGGGACCACTAATAACAATAATCAAATAACTAATGCTACATCTACATTTACTCTTGTTAATGAAATCTTTGAATTAGGTCTACCTGTCTTGGATAGAGCACTAGAATATATAGAGGAATTAGAAAATAGAATAAGTAATGATGATTTACCTAGACATATTAAAGCTGTTAATATATTTGACTATGATAGTATAGTAGTTAAAACTATTACTAATAGAGAGCTAGAATTATCTTATGGTAGAATGGGTCAATTTATTAGGTCAGAAAAACTTATTCCAAGTAATATTGATAAAACCAATGAACTTTTTATTCTGATAGAAGACAAGTTTAATAAAGGAGTGAGCCTTCATATTGATTGTCCAGAAAAACTTACCCTTATAGATGGGATCATATATATTGAAGGAGACTTAATTATTTCTAGTGAGTTTAAGTTTAATGGTATTATAATTATTAATAATGGACAGATTATTGTAAATTCTGAGATTAAACCTATTATTAATGGTATAATTATTAGTAATGGTGAAGAAGCTGGGTTAGATTTAGAGAAAATAACTTTAAATTATGATAGAAATATTGTTTACCGTTATGGAACTTATCTGCCTAATTTCTTAAATTATGAATTTCTTGTTATGAAAAAGACAAAATAGGAGATACTTTATAAATGAAGAATATTGTATTAATTGGCATGAGTGGTGTAGGAAAAACTCAAAAAGGAAGATATATTGCAAGAAAGATGGATAGACTCTTTATTGATACGGATGCTGCTATTGTAGAAAGCCAAGGTCTAAGCATAGATCATATATTCGATCAATTTGGCGAAGATTACTTTAGAAACATTGAAGATGGGATAATAAATGAAGTATCAGAATTACAGAATATGGTTATTTCAACTGGGGGAGGGGTTATCCTAAGACACCACAATATGATAAATCTAAAGGGTAATGGTTTTATTGTTTATTTAAAAGCAGAAGTTCCTACAATTATTAATAACTTAAATAAGTCTAAAACCATAAGGCCACTCTTAAAAGATAGTCCTGATTTATATAAGAGTGTAGACCAATTATATAAGTCTAGAGAGGATTTATATAAATCTTATAGTGATTTAACTATAGATATTGAAGATAAATCAAAGAAAGATATATATAATGAAGTTTTAAAGGCTTACAAAGAATATATTACTTGTGGTAAATAGAGGATATTGGTATAATAAGGTGAAATAATTAATAACAAATATACATAGATAGGAGGTAAATTATGATTTCTGCTGGAGATTTTAGAAAAGGTGTTACTTTTGAATTGGATGGAGATGTATTTCAAATAATAGATTTTCAACATGTTAAACCAGGAAAAGGCGCAGCTTTTGTTAGAACCAAGATTAAATCCGTATTATCAGGTGGTACAAAGGATGTAACTTTTAACCCAACTGAAAGGTTTCCAAGGGCAAATATTCAAACAAAGGAAATGCAATATTTATATAATGATGGTGAATTATACTATTTCATGGATGGTGAAACTTACGATCAAATACCATTGGAAAGAGAAGCAGTAGAAGATGCCATTGTTTATCTTAAAGAAAATGATAGTGCTACACTTCGATTCTACCAAGGAAAGGCTATTGAAGTTCTACCTGCAAATTTCGTTGAATTAGAAGTTACTGCAACAGAACCTGGCTTAAAAGGAGATACATCATCAGGTGCTACAAAGCCTGCTACTGTTGAAACTGGATTAACTTTAAATGTTCCATTATTCGTTAATTTAAACGATATAATTAGAATAGATACCAGAACTGGAGAGTACATGTCTAGAGTTTAGTTAGGATTAAATAATAAAAAAACAGGAGGGATTATTATGGATTTCTTATTACAAAAAGTTTCTTATTTACAAGGTTTAGCAGATGGCTTAGGAGTAGATGATACTACTAAGGAAGGCAAATTATTGCTTCACATTATCGATACTTTAGAAGAATTTGCTGATGTTTTAGCAGATACTATTGAGGATCAGATTGAACTTGAAGAGTATGTTAACTTTATAGATGAAGATTTATCTGATTTAGAAGATGAAGTATATGATGATGAAGACGATGACTACGATGATGATTATGATTTTGATGATTTTCTAGATTGTTGTGAAGATGATGAGTGTGGCTGTTTCCATGGCGGAGACGATGAGGAAGAATAATAAAAATATTTAAAATTAAAGAAGTCTAAAACCAATTGGTTTTAGACTTCTTTTTATTTTTTGGTATATTTGCCATAAGATTTCATAGAATTTATAGAAAGGGGGACAGGTTATGGATGGTCAAAATATTTTTCATAGTGTATTAGAAAGTTTAAGCCCAAACCTTAATAACCTTCTATATAAAATGCCTAGTGAATATAAAGAAGTAGTAGAGGAAATAAGATTAAGAAATGGTAGTCCACTAAGTATTTATTGTAACAATAGAGACTATTATATTTCTAGAAGTGGCAGAGTAATAAACACCAGTAAAGATGCTTATATAATCAACAAAGAAGAAATAGACTCTTGCTTTCAAATTATAACCAATTACTCTGTTTATGCTTTTACTGAGGAAATTAGAAATGGTTTTATTACCATAGTTGGAGGCCATAGGGTTGGTATTGGTGGAAAGATTATTTATAGTAATGGAGTCATAGAAAATATAAAAGATATTTCTTCTCTTAATATTAGAATTGGAAGAGAAAAAAAGAATATATCTAATAAAATTATTCCGATTTTATTATCCCAGGATGAAGGTTTCCAAAACACCTTAATTATATCCCCACCTCAATGTGGTAAGACCACTTTATTAAGAGATATTATTAGAAATTTAAGCAATGGTTATGGGATGAAAAATAATAGAGGATTTAAAATATCCTTAGTAGATGAAAGATCAGAAATAGCTGGTATGTATAAGGGTCTTCCTAGCAAGGACCTGGGAGTGAGAACAGATATCTTGGATGGGTGTTTAAAATCCCATGGAATTATGCTTCTTATAAGGGCTATGAGCCCAGATATTATTGCAGTTGATGAGATAGGTGGCCAAGAGGACATAGAAGCCTTAGGACAAGGCCTAAGGGCTGGTATTGGATTTATAGCCACTATTCATGGCCATAGCTTAGAGGATGTAAAGAAGAGAATAAATATGAAAAGTGTGTTTGATGAAAATGTATTTAAAAGAATAATTATATTAGATAGGTCTAATGGAGTAGGAACTATTAAAAAGATAATTGATGGAGAAAATGGAAATTTCTTATATGGGGAAAAGAGGTCTAGCAATGTTGGTATTTAAACTGATCTTTAGCATATTTATAATAGTATCTTGTTCATTAATAGGCTTTATATATGGTGGTATTTATAAAAAGAGACTTGATAACTTAAACAACTTGCTATATTGCCTTAGGGCCTTGGAAAGGGAAGTCATTATATCCCAAACTCCTCTACCAGACGCATTAGAAATTGTTGCTTCCACTGGCAAGGGTCATATAGCCTCTATATTTAGGACTATAAAAGAAGATTTAATCGAAAATAAAAGAGGAGAAATATACTATAGTTTTCTTGCAGTTGAAAAGACTTTAAGACAAGAATATTTTTTAAAAAATGAAGATTTAGATGCTATTTTATCTTTTAGTAAAGTCATTGGACGGACAAATAGGGATGACCAAAAAAAGAACTTCCACATTGTTTTAGACAAAATTGGGGATTTGGAAATAGAAGCCAATGTTGAAAGACTTAGAAATGAAAAGCTCTACCGGTCTCTAGGCATATTATTAGGACTTACTATTACAATAATACTTATTTAGGAGATGAAAATATGGATGTAGATTTATTATTTAAAATAGCTGGTATTGGAATGGTTACAGCAGTTCTTCATCTAGTTTTAGAGAAGTCTGGAAAGGCTGAATATGCTTATTTAACTACACTAGTTGGGGTTGTAATAGTATTAGGGGTTGTGATTAATCTGGTAAGCAAATTATTTGATAATGTTAAAGTCTTATTTAAACTATATTGAGGTGATAAATTGTGGAGATATTTCAGATAGCTGGTCTTGGAATATTAGCTACTGTAATTGCGATTATACTAAAGGATACTAGGCGAGAGTTTGCTCTTTATATATCCATAGTAACTGGAGTCATAATTTTTTCTTTTGTTTTAACAAAACTGGTTTATGTAATAGATGTACTAAGATTATTATCAAATCGAGCAAATATGGAAACCACCTACTTTTCTACAATTTTAAAAATAATTGGAATAGCCTATATTACAGAATTTTCTTCCCAAATATCTAAGGATGCAGGAGAAGGCTCTATTGCTATGAAAATTGAGCTAGGTGGAAAGGTTTTAATAATGGTACTAGCTATACCAATATTATTAGCCTTAATGGATTTGATTTTAAAAATACTACCCTAAGGATGAGAAATATGAAAAAACTCTTGATGATAATAATCATAATAGTGCTAATGCTCATATCTTCCCTTGTCTGGGCAGAGGGTGGAGATGCATTAGACTTTATAATAGGAGATAGGCTAGAATCACTGACTTCTAGTGATTTTGACAATATATTAAAAGATGTATTAAGAGAAAACAATATTTTTTTAGAAGGTGGATCCAAAGGAATTATAAAGAAAATAATTAAAGGAGAAAAAGTATTTGAAGGACAATCCCTATTTAAAAATATTTCATCAATTTTCTTTAATGAGCTGAAATATAGTATGAATCTCTTATCTAAAATTTTAATTATTACTTTGATATCTGCAATATTAACTAATCTACAAAATAGTTTCGAAGATTCTTCAATAAGTGAAATGGCTAATTATGTTACCTATATATTAATAGCTATTTTAGTCATAGCAAGTTTTTCAGATGTAATGCATATGGTAACTATTACAGTAAATAGAATGATCAACTTTATGCAAATATTACTGCCTATATTGTTGACATTATTAGTCTTAACAGCAGGGCCAAGTGCAAGGGTATTATTTCATCCTATGATTTTAGCAGCAGTGAATATAGTAGGAGTAATAATTAGGAATGTTATATTCCCTCTTATATACTTTTCCTTTATAGTTTCCATAGTTTCTAATTTATCTAAAAGAGTAGAATTGGGAAAATTATCAGAATTAGGACGGCAAATCATAACCTTTATTATATCTGCTGCTTTTACTATATTTATAGGGATTCTAACTATATATGGCCTTTCAACAAAAATAGATGGAATAACTATAAGAACTGCTAAATTTGCAGTAGATAAGTTTGTACCAGTGGTTGGTGGGTTTTTATCTGATGCAGTGGATGCTGTAATAGGGTCATCTACCATACTTAAAAATGGTATAGGAATAATTGGCTTAATTGTACTAGCCTTAATCATTTTAGCTCCACTTATTAAAGTAGCAGCCTTATTATTAGTCTATCAAATTATTGGAGCAATTATAGAACCTATATCCTCACCTAATATTGTAAGTTTTTTTACTGATATATCTAAAAGCTTATTACTGATTTTAATAAGTATGGTTTCCATTACTATTATGTTTTTTATAACTATAACAATTATTGTAGACACTAGTAATAGCTTGTTAATGCTAAGGTAGGTGATTAGATGAGTGTGAGTAATTTTATAAATTCATGGTTAAAGGATATTGTAATACTTTTCATTTTTATATCTATTGTAGACCTGATAATGGCTAAGGGGACTATGAAAAAATATATAGATTTTGTTATTGGACTTTTAGTTATATTTGTTGTAATTAACCCCTTTATAAAATTAGCTAGATGGAACTTTGATTTAGATAGTGCAGTTATGAAATACATGGAGAAAAGTCCCACAGCTTCTTCTGAAAAAATAGACGATGACTTAGATGAAAGTGTAGAAAAAATTTACAGCTCAAAAGTATCAAGTGAAATAAGGAGATTAATCCAAGAAAATTCCTCTTATAGTGTAAATAAAATAGATCTTCAAATAGAAAAGGGTGAAGATTTTGGCCAAATAAAAGATGTAAAAATACAAGTGATGGAAAAAGAGCCACCAGCTAAAAATGAAAATACTAGTAATATTAGGATTAAAAAAATAGAAACAATTACTGTGGGCAGTGGCTTTAAGAAAGAAATAAGTGAAGACAATAAGGAAAATCATAACCATATAAAGCAATTGCTTTATGACAATCTTAATATAGATAAGGGACTAATTACTATATTCCTAAAGGATGAGGGGGATTAAACATGGATAAGCTGTTTCAGAAGATTAAAAAACATTTAGAGGAAATGAGTAACAAAAAACATATTGTAAACTTGTCTATTATTATATTAATTTCAATAATAATATTGATTGCAATGAGTATTTTTAAAGATAATGACAAGTCTTCACCTTCTCAAGTTATAAAAGAAAAAGAGGTGGAATATAATAGTTATGTACAAGAGGATTATAGTAATTATTTAGAAACAAAACTGGCAAAAATATTAGGCAAATTATATGGAGTTGGAACAGTTAATGTAATGATAACACTAGAAGATAGTCTTGAAAAAATTCCTGCTACAAACACAAGTGAAAGCAGAGAAGAAACTATAGAAACAGATTCGGAAGGAGGAAAGAGAGAATCTATCAGAGAAGATAGGTCTACACAAATTGTAAATACATCTAGTGAGGGTATAGTAGTACTTAAAGAATTAAATCCTAGCATTAAAGGGGTAATAGTTGTAGCTGATGGCGCAGAGGACCCTATAATTTTAGAAAAGCTCTATGAGGCTGTAAAAACTGTTTTAGGTGTTAGTGGAAATAAAGTTAATGTTTACTCAAGTAAATAGGAGGGATAAAATGTTTAAGATTAAGAGACCGGCTATTATAGGATTATTGTTAGTATTATTGATTTTTACTGGATATTTAAATTATCAATTAACACAACAGGCACTATTAAAAGCATCGAAGGATTATAATGAATATGAGATCGGTGAAATGGAAAGTTATGAAGATACTGAAGTTGCTGGTATTGGTAATATTGATGAAGCTGAAGTAGATGAAGATTATATTTCTATAGTGGATTCAATGCTTCCTAGTGATGATAATATAGAACAAGTTATTAGTGCTGGAAATAATAGTATTAAAGATGCTATGGCTGCTGACATTAGCAAGACTAATAGAAATTATTTTGTAGAATACAGATTATCCAGAGACAAACTAAGAGCTAATTTAGTGGATAGATTAGATGAAATAGTTAATAATACTAATACAACCGAAAAAGTTAGGACTGAGGCTCAAGAAGAAATAATTAAATTAGGCAATACATCCCAAAAAGAATTGGAAATTGAAGGACTTATTAAATCCAAAGGTTTTAATGAAGCATTAACTTTTATTTCTGATACAGATATAAAAGTAGTAGTTGATGCTTCTGAATTAACTGAGCAGGATATGGTTAAAATATTAGATATTGTTAAATCTGAAACAACTTTTGATATAAATAACATTAAAATAATGAAAAAACAATAGAAATGTTGTAAATGATAAATAGCTTTGGTATAATAAGGTGGTAAGATTGTAAAGTTTGGGGGTGTATATGTGTCAGATAAATTTATGGATAATGCTAGTGAGCACGGTACTGTTAAAATTTCCACTGATGTTGTAGCTATAATAGCTGGTGTGGCTGCTACAGAAATTGCTGGTGTAACAGGTATGAGTGGTGGCATTACAGGTGGAATTACTGAAATGTTGGGAATGAAAAACCTTTCTAAAGGCGTAAAAGTAGAAATGGGAGAGCATGAAACTGCAATAGATCTTTTTATAATAGTTGATTATGGTGCAAATATTACAGAGGTAGGTCAATTAGTTCAAGAAAATGTTAAGGCTTCTGTAGAAAGTATGACTGGTTTAAATGTTATTGAGGTAAATGTAAGCATACAAGGTGTGAATATTCCAAAAGAGAAAAATGAAGAAGTAGAACCAAGATTAAAATAGTATATTTACCCTCTGAATTGTCAGGGGGTAATTTTAAATCTTAGGAAGGGGCAAACAAATGAAAATATATGATAGATTGATTTTAACAGTATACTCTATATGCCTAGCATTTATATCCATTATCATAATAATTTTGCCATTTGACATCCAAGGAGTCTTCACAATAGATAGTGGTCTTCAAATAGTTAAATCTATGAAGGGTAACTATTGGTATTCTCTTATAGGTTTAGTATTTTTTTTAGTTTCTATAAGATTTATATTTTCTGGTGTCAGATTAAGGCCTATAGATAAAGAACAATCCTTTTTAGTTATGAGAAACCAAATGGGAGAAATACTCATATATGAAGATACTATTATTGGTTTAGTAGACAATGTAGCAAGAAAGTTTTCAGGTATTAGAAATATTAAAACTCGAGTTGATTTAATAGATGGACAAGTTAATTTAAATCTTTTTGGTGAAGTCACTGGAGAGATTAATATACCTGACTTAGCTTATGATTTGCAACAAAGTGTTAAGGAGCATATAGAAACTATAACTGGAGCAAAAACTGGAGATATTAAAATTGAAATAGGAAAAGTTACAGCACCGACAAGTAGAGTCAAATAGGAAAGTGGTGGTGTTATTATGATAAAAGACCTTTTTATATCCATAGTATATTGGATAAATAATAATAGAAGAAAGTTCTTAGGTGGATTAATTGGAATGGTTCTAGCCATACTAATACTATCTATTGGATTCTTTAGAACTCTTTTTATTGTTATTTGTACCATAGCAGGATATTTATTAGGGAGTAAGTCCTATAGTAAAAAAGATTTGTTAGAATTATTGGAAAGAATACTTCCTCCAGGATTAAGATAGGAATCAGGAATAATAAAATCAAAAGATATTAACAGGAGGATATGATGGGTAGAAAACAAGCTAGAGAAGGTACAATGCAAGTATTATTTCAAATGGATTCTATGTCAGATTATACTGATGAGGCATTAGAAGTATTTTTGACTAATTTTGAATTTGATGAAATGGAGACACTTTATATTAATGATTCTGTTTCTACTATAAAGGAACATTTAGAAGAAATTGATAAACATATACAAGATAACTTAGAAGGATGGTCTATTTACAGACTGGCAAAAGTGGATTTAGCTGTTCTTAGAATTGCTATTTATGAAATATTGTATAGAAAAGATATTCCAGTAGAAGTATCCATAAACGAAGCTATTGAAACCGTTAAAAAATACAGTACAGAGGATTCTTTTAAATTTGTAAATGGTGTATTAGGTGGTTTTGTCCGTAATATGGATAAAAAAGACCCACAATAAGGGGTGTAATATAGGTGAAACCTTTAAAGGTAAGTGAGATTAATAATTATATAAAAAGAATTTTTGCAGGAGATATGATTGTTTCAAATGTTGAAATTGAAGGTGAAGTATCTAATTTTAGATCTCATTTTTCTGGTCATATGTATTTTTCACTAAAAGACGATAAAAGTAAAATTAAATGTGTCTTCTTTAAAGGGGATAATGAAGACTGGTCTAGTAAGCTGGATAATGGAGACAAAGTAGTGGCCAAAGGATATATTTCAGTTTATGAAAAAGAGGGAGAATATCAACTTTACGTAAGAAGTCTTAAAGCAAAGGGTCAGGGGGATTTGTTTAAGGCTTTTGAACTTTTAAAGATGAAGTTAGAAAAAGAAGGTTTATTCCAAGAAGCTAATAAAAAAGATCTACCCTATATGCCCAAAAAGATTGGTATAGTCACTTCAGCTACAGGGGCTGCTATTAGGGATATAATAACTATTATTAAAAGAAGATATCCACCATGTGAAATATTAATTTATCCATCTCTAGTACAGGGTCCTAATGCACCTTTAGATATAGTGAAAGGATTAACCTATTTAGATAATAGATCTGATATAGATCTTATTATAACTGGTAGAGGTGGTGGCAGTTTAGAAGAACTCTTTGCTTTTAATGATGAACAAGTAGCAAGGACAATATATAATTTAAAGACTCCTATAATCTCAGCAGTGGGCCATGAAACTGACTTTACTATAGCTGATTTTGTAGCAGATTTAAGAGCTGCAACGCCTTCTGCAGCAGCTGAATTAGCAGTGCCCAACATAGGAAGCCTAAAATCTGTACTTAGAAGTAGGTATAGTCATCTTTTAAGTTCTTATAGTCAATGGTTACAAGCTAACACTAAGGAGTTAAAGATTTTAAATGGGGAATTAAAATTTAATAGCCCTATTTTAAAGCTAAAAGATAAAAGACAAGAAGTAGACACCCTATTTAAAGATATAGTCTATAATCTGGATAAAAAAATAGATAAAGAGCATAAAAGACTTATGAAGTTAGAAAACAAACTTTCATTATTAAATCCTAAAATTGGTTTAGATAAAGGATATGGAATATTGTTAGATGAAAATGGATTTCTAATTCGTTCTATAGCTGATCTATCTATTGGCCATAATATGGAGATTATAATGAATGATGGGCAAGTAACCACTAAAGTTGTTAAAATTAATAAGGAGGGCTCATAGTGGAAATAAAGAATTTATCCTATGAAGATGCAATTATTGAATTAGAAAATATTTTGGAAGAATTAGAGCTTGGTGATTGTACATTAGACCAATCTTTAGAAAAGTATAAAAAGGGTATTCTTTTACATAGACACTGTAATGAAATCTTATCTGCTGCTGAAGGTCAGGTAAAAGTCTTACTTGCTGATGAAAAGGATATATTAGATGAATTGGACTTTTTACGGGAGGAACAAGATGAGTATTGAAAATGAAGTGGATAGATTGATCCATACAATTGATAGTGAGTTAAAAGAATTATTAAGTGGAGAATATTCTTACCAAGAAAAGATTTTTGAAAGTATGAATTATAGCCTATTTACTGGTGGCAAAAGACTTAGACCAATAATGTTCCTTAAAACATATTCTATGTATGCTGATGATTTAACAAAAGCTTTACCTTTTGCTTTAGCTATTGAAATGATACATACATATTCACTTGTTCATGATGACTTGCCATCTATGGATGATGATGACTTTAGACGTGATAAGCCTACTAACCATAAGGTCTTTGGTGAAGCCATGGCAATTTTAACTGGAGATGGACTTCTAAATCTAGCCTTTGAAACAATGACTTCTCATATTGTTAGCACATCTAATAGTCTTGAAGATTATAAAAGGTCTACTAGGGCTATGGCAGAAATAGCTAAATATTCTGGTGTGTATGGTATGATTGGTGGACAAGTAGTTGATCTTATGGGAAGCCATGACAATATGGAAGATGACAAATTACAATTTATGTACAAAATGAAAACTGCAGCTCTTTTTCAAGCTAGTATTGTAGGTGGAGCCATCTTAGCTGGTGCTAGTGAGGAGGATATCCACATATTAAGAGAGTTTGGCTTGAATTTAGGTTTAGCATATCAAATTAGGGATGATTTATTAGATCACAAAGAAGATAGTATTATAGATAAAATTACATATTTAAGACATCATAATAAAAACAAGGCAAAAAATGAAGTTGAAGAACTAAGTAACAAGGCATTAATGTTTTTAAATCGATTAAAAGATAAAGATACTGGATTTTTAGAAGAATTAACTAGAGATTTAATATATAGAAAAGTATAAGTGGAAAAAGGAAGAGATTATGAAAAAAAGAGCTGATCAATTATTATTTGATAAGGGTCTGGTTGATTCCAGAGAAAAAGGAAAAAGAGTTATTATGGAGGGTTCCGTATATGTGGGAACAGTTAGGATAGACAAACCAGGTGAAAAAATTGAAGAAACCTCAGATATAAAAATCTACAAAAATCCACTTATTTATGTAAGTAGAGGTGGCTTAAAATTAGAAAAGGCTATGGCAGATTTTAATATTAATCTGGAGGATACTGTAGCTATGGATATTGGTTCTTCAACTGGTGGCTTTACAGACTGTATGCTACAGTCTGGTAGTAGAAAAGTCTTTGCAGTGGATGTTGGTTATGGTCAACTGGATTGGAAGCTTAGAAACGATCCTAGGGTGGTTGTAATGGAAAGAACTAATATAAGATATGTAACAAGTGAAGATATTGGAATGCCTATAGATTTTATATCAATTGATGTTAGCTTTATATCACTTAAATTAGTCTTACCAGTTGCTAAATCCCTCTTAAGTGCCAAGGGTGAAATTGTAGCTTTAGTAAAACCTCAATTTGAGGCTGGTAAAGGCAAAGTAGGTAAAAATGGAATAGTAAGAGAAAGAGATATACATTTTGAAGTAATAAATGGAATTGTTGATTTTGCTAGATCTATAGATTTAGTGCCATGTAATTTAGGATTTTCTCCTATTACAGGAGCTAAAGGTAATATAGAGTTTTTAATTCACCTAAAAAATAAAGGTGAAGATAATATTAGTGAAGTGGAGATTAATAATACTATAGATGAAGCCTATACAAATTTAAAATAAATTTTATACTTGGGGGAAAAATTATGCTATTAGAACTTAGCATTAAAAATTTTGCCATAATTGAAGATTTAAATATTGAGTTTACCAAGGGCTTGAATTTACTAACAGGTGAAACAGGTTCTGGTAAATCTATAATTATAGAAGCTTTGGGTATTGTATTAGGTGGAAGAAGCACCAAAAATCTAATTAGAACTGGTGAAGATAAGGCAATAATTCAAGCGCTTTTTTATATTGAAAAAAAGGACAAGATTAAAGATATCTTTGATGAATTTGGCCTTGATATAGAAGATGATGGTCTTATTATCATAACTAGGGAAATCTTTACAAACAGGCCTAGTATTTCAAGAATCAATGAAAGAACAGTAACATTAGGAATTTTAAATAGTATTTCATATAATTTAGTAGATATCTTTGGTCAACATGAACATCAGTCTTTGTTGCATATTGCAAATCATAAAATATTAGTTGACAGTTTTGGAGATAATAAATTTAATCTCTTAAAAAAAGAAATAGGCTCGAATTATGAACAATATATTGCAGATATAAAAAGATTGGAAAAGATGGATATAAATTCTGCTGAAAAAGAAAGACAAATAGACCTATTAAAATTTCAAATTGAAGAAATAGAATCAGCAGATTTAACTGCCTCAGATGATGAAGAATTAGAAAATCAATTTAATAGGCTTAATAATATTAAAAGCATTGGTATGGGAATAGGAGAAATACTTGATTCCTTAAATGGAGATAATTATGAAAAACAATCAATTATTGACCTTATGTTTACCAATATTAATATTTTAAGAAATTTAAAAAAATATGATGTGGATCTAATACCAATCTTAAATAGGGTTCAGGGTCTAGGAATAGAACTACAAGATATAAATAAAGAACTTCAATATTATATGGAAAACTTGGACCTAAATGAAGAAAACCTCACTTATTTAACTGATAGAATAAATACAGTAAATAGATTAAAGAAAAAATATGGTAATAGTGTTGAAAAGATAAATTTTTTTAAGGATAATATACAAAACGAACTAGATAGAATTTTAAATTATGATAATGAAATAAAAAAGTTAAATGATAATATAAGTAAAAGATCCCTATTGCTAAAAGATTTATCGAAAAAACTAAGAGAAGAAAGAATAGCCATAGCTAAGGTTTTGGAGACAAACATAACAAGAGAATTACAGGAATTAAATATGAAGGATATAGTTTTTAAAGTAAATTTTAAGGAAAGTACTAATATTTCAGCTGATGGAATGGATCAAATTGAATTTTTAATATCTACAAATCCTGGAGAAGACTTAAAACCTCTTTCAAAGATTATTTCAGGAGGAGAAATGTCTAGGATAATGTTAGGATTTAAAAGTATATTAGCAGAATATGATGGTATTCCAACCCTTATATTTGATGAAATAGATACTGGAATAAGTGGAAGAACAGCCCAGGTTGTAGGTGAAAAAATTAGTAAAATATCAAAAGACCATCAAGTTATATCAATATCCCATTTACCTCAAATAGCTGCTTTAGCTGATAGTCATTATTTAATTAAAAAGAGCTTAATAAATAATAAATCTATAACTACCATAAACAGGTTATCTTATGAGGAGAGAGTCATGGAAATGGCTAGAATACTGGGTGGAGTTAATGTTACTGAGACTACAATTGATCATGCAAAAGAAATGCTTGAAATGACAAAAAAACTAAAAAGTTAATTGTGAAAAAGTATTTTGTTATTAATGCAAAATACTTTTTTAAATGGGTTTATTATATTCAATTAACATATTTTAAAAAATCTAAATAGAATAATTACACCACAAAAAGGCCAAATTATGATTGTAACAGATAATTATTTTGGAGGTGAGTGTAAAATTTATATTTAGGAGAGTGGTTAATTGAATAAACATAAATTAAATAGAGGATATTTAGTTTTGTTTTTAATAGTAATTGCTTTAACCTATTCACTACAATATAATAAAATATTATTTTATCCATCCAACTTACAAATAGTTAAAGGTGAGAATAAAAGTTTAGACATATCATTTCCATTTTCTATTGAAAAGAATGAAAAAGATGATCTTATATCCACAATCTTTAACGAGGGCGATAACCATATTTTAAAATCTTATAATTTGACTGGAATGGATGCTGGTGAATCCCAACTTAAAGTTAAATTATTGGGGTTAATAAATGTAAAAAATTATAATGTAAATGTGGTTGATAGACCTGAGTATATATTAGGAGGAAATTCAATTGGTGTAAGGTTAAACACAAAAGGAGTTTTAGTTGTAGCTGTCACAGATATAGTTGATATTAATGGAAAGAGAGCCAGTCCAGCAAAAGACGCAGGAATTAAAGTAGGAGATAGTGTAATTCAAATTAATGGTGAAAAAATATTAAATGCTGAGCAAGTTGTAGAAATATTAAACAATGCAAAAAATGAAGAATTAGAAATTACAATCTTGAGAAATAAAAATGAATTTACAATTAAAACTATGCCAGTTCAATGTTTACAGGATAATTCATTTAGGCTTGGGATTTGGGTTAGAGATAAAACTTCAGGTATAGGAACTCTAACTTACTATGATCCAAGTAATAATAATTTTGCAGCATTAGGCCATGGTATTGCAGATGCAGATACAGGAAAGTTATTAACAGTAGAAAAAGGATTAATTATGAACGCAAAGATTTCTGATATTGAATTAGGTAGGAAAGGTAATCCAGGTGAAATAAGAGGTGTTTTTTATAAAACCGATGAGGTTTTAGGAGAAATTTATGATAATAACGCTTTTGGCATATATGGAGTATTATCAGACAACTTTGTTGAAAGTATGAACGGAAAACTTATACCCATCGGCTTTAGAGAAGAAGTTGTAGAGGGAAAAGCCCATATATTAACAACCTTAGACAATAATCAGGTAGAACAATATGAGATAGAAATTATAAAAGTGGAACAACAATTTAAAAAGGATCAAAAAAGTATGATTATAAAAATTACAGACCCAATATTATTGGAGAAAACAGGTGGTATAGTTCAAGGTATGAGTGGTAGCCCAATAATTCAAAACAATAGGTTAATAGGGGCAGTAACTCATGTCTTTGTTAATGATCCAACTAAGGGTTATGGATTGTATATTGAATGGATGTCCACAGAAAAAGATAAGTCGTGATGGCTTATCTTTTTTTTATTTTTTTACCAAAAAAAAGAAGGACTTTCCATATTTACGTCGAATATAAGCAATGACTACATTTCATATAATAAACCGGGGGGTATAATAATGGAAAAGTGTAAAGTTTTAATTGCGGACGATAATAGAGAGTTCGCACAAATTGTTGCAAGATTCATAGGGGAAGAAGATGATTTTAAAGTAATAGGCATTGCAAAAGATGGAATTGAGGCCTTAGAAATTATAGAGAGAGAAGAGCCTCACATCTTAATATTAGATATAATTATGCCACATCTTGATGGATTAGGGGTATTAGAAAAATTGCATGGATCAGAGACAGACTTTTTTCCAAAAGTAATTGTATTATCTGCAGTAGGACAAGATCAAATAACTCAAAGAGCTATTGAATTAGGTGCAGCCTATTATGTAGTTAAGCCTTTTGATTTTAAAATTTTTATTAAAAGATTAAAACAAATCGCTGGCAATGAATATATTGTTGAAAAAGCTTCTGAGGCAGATACAATTAGAACAAGAAAATCAGACTTAAAAGAAAGAGATATGGAGTCTAAAATAACTAAGATTATACAAGAAATTGGTGTTCCAGCTCATATAAAAGGATATTTATACTTAAGAGAAGCTATTACTATAGTTATTGATGACATGGATTACTTAGGTGCGGTAACAAAGGAATTATATCCTGCAGTAGCAGAAAAGTTTAATACTACTCCAAGTAGGGTGGAAAGAGCAATAAGACATGCCATAGAAGTAGCTTGGAATAGAGGAAGTATTGAGAATATAGATAGAATATTTTCTTATACAGTTCATAATAATAAAGGAAAACCTACAAATAGTGAATTTATAGCACTAGTTGCGGATAAACTTAGACTAGGAGAAGCAGTAAGCTACTAGACATAATAGGTAAAGTTAAAAGCATCTATATATAGATGTTTTTCTCTTTTAGTTTAATATGATATAATAATGGTAATAAATATAATTATGAATTAAAAAATAATATTATTTAACAAATATGCAAGGAGGTTTTAATTTGGCGCTTTACGAAGAAAAAACAATGAAAAGTGACAAACTATATGAAGGTAAAATATTAAATTTAAGAATTGATACAGTGGAACTTCCTGATAAAAAATATTCTAAAAGAGAAATTGTTGAACATCCAGGTGGGGTAGCGGTTATACCTGTTACTGAAAACAAGTCAGTAATTTTGGTAAAACAATATAGGAAAGCTGTGGAGCGTTTTCTTTATGAAATACCTGCAGGTAAACTAGAAGTAAACGAAGAACCTAGAGAGACTGCTGTTAGGGAGCTAAAAGAAGAAACTGGCTTTACATCAAATAAATTAACTTATTTATTAGAGTTTTATACTAGTCCAGGATATTGTAATGAAAAGATCTACCTCTTTTTAGGTGAAGAACTGCTAGCAGGTGAACAAGAACCTGATTCTGGAGAATTTATTGAATGGGAAGAGTTCCCTATAGAAGACCTTTTAAAGATGATAGATAGGGGAGAAATACTAGATAGTAAAACCATTATAGGTATATACTTAGCCAGAGATTATTTTAATAAAAAACAATAGGGTTATAAAATCCTCCTTTTTAGCATAAAATTCTAAAAAGGCTTAAACAAAGGAGGATTTATTTTGTTTTTGTTAAAATTAAATAGACTTTTAAGAAAACATTTGGAAAATGGATTTATTTTATATGTTATATTGGGAATTATATATATTTTAGGCGTTCTTATAGGGTCCATATTACTTAAAAAGATGAATTTAGCGGAAAGTAAATTCTTTATAAACTTTTCAAATCCCTTCTTCAAAAATATCTACCACAATGATTTTGGTCAACTTTTAGTTTTTAAATCCTCACTATTTAGTAATTTGCTTTTTATAATTGTTCTTTCCTTATTAGGATTATTAGGTTTTGGCTTTATAATAATTGCTTTGTTAATCTTTATAAAAGGTAGTTTTCTAGGATTAACAGTAGCTTATTTGGTTAAGGATCTGGGTATGAAAGGAATATTCATATCAATATTAGGAATTTATCCACAAAATCTATTTATAATACCAGGTATCATTGGAATTGGAGCAGTTACCATATCTATGTCCCTATCATTTAGAAATAATGTAAGACATAAATTTGTAAAAGCTAAAGGATTTACTAATCTTAAGGATTATACTGTTTTAATCCTAATATTTACAATGATAATTATAGTGGGATGCTTAATAGAAGGTTTTATATCGCCAATATTTTTAAAAATGGCTTTAAATTATTTAATGGAAGTATAACTATTACAAGGAGGTAAATTATGGATTATTTACAAAAGATAAAAGAAACTGTTGATTTTATAAACGCAAAGATAGGCTCTAAACCTTTAATAGGGCTTATATTAGGTTCTGGCCTTGGGGGTTTAGCTGATAAAATAGAAAATGAGATTAAAATTTCTTATAGTGATATACCAAACTTTCCTGTATCTACTGTAGAGGGACATGCAGGCCAATTGGTTATAGGAGATTTAGCTGGCAAGAAAGTAATGGCTATGCAAGGAAGATTTCATTTTTATGAAGGTTACCCACTGGATCAAGTTACTTTTCCCGTAAGAGTTATGATGGGCTTAGGAGTAGACAAGTTAATAGTAACCAATGCAGCAGGAGCTTGTAATAAGAGTTTTGTGCCAGGTGATTTAATGATTATAAATGATCATATTAATTTTACAGGACAAAATCCACTTCATGGAAAGAATCTAGATGAATTAGGACCTAGATTTTTAGATATGTCTTATGCTTATAATAAGGATTTAATAAATATAGCAAAAGTTGCAGGAGAAAAGTTAAATATAGATTTAAAAGAAGGAGTTTATATGTGGTTTACAGGACCTACTTATGAGACCCCTGCTGAGGTTAAACTAGCTATTACTTTAGGTGCTGATGCTGTTGGTATGTCAACTGTTCCGGAAGTAATTGTAGCAAACCATGAAAATGCTAAGGTTTTAGGTATATCCTGTATTACTAATATGGCTGCAGGAATATTAGACCAACCTTTAAATCATGAAGAGGTTGTGGAGACTTCACTGTTGGTAAAGGATAAATTTGAATCTTTAATTTTGGAAGTACTAAAGAAAATTGATTAATTAAAAGAGGTGATAAGGTGAGAGTAGTTGATATAATTGAAAAAAAGAAACATGGTCAAGAATTAACCTTTGAAGAAATTGATTTTATCGTTCAGGGTTATACTAATAATACAATACCAGACTATCAAATGTCAGCCTTCTTAATGGCTGTATATTTTAAAGGTATGAACAATGAAGAAACGGCTAATTTAACCTTAAGTTTTGTAAATTCAGGTGATAAAGTTGATTTGTCTGCTATCCAAGGAATAAAAGTAGACAAACACTCTACAGGTGGGGTAGGAGACAAAATTAGCCTTATAGTGGTGCCCCTAGTAGCCTCTGTAGGTATACCTGTAGCAAAGATGTCAGGTCGGGGATTAGGCCATACAGGGGGGACCATAGATAAATTAGAATCCATCCCAGGCTTTAAGGTTGAAATTTCCAATGAAGAGTTTATAAATAATGTAAATAAATATAAAATGGCTATAGTAGGCCAATCAGCAAATTTAACACCTGCAGATAAGAAGATTTATGCCTTAAGGGATGTAACTTCTACAGTGGATAGTATTCCTTTAATAGCTAGTTCTATAATGGGCAAGAAAATTGCTTCAGGTGCAGATGCTATAGTTTTAGACGTAAAACTAGGCTCAGGTGCCTTTATGAAATCTTTAGACCAAGCAAAGGATTTAGCTAGAACTATGGTGGATATAGGAAAATCATTAAATAGAAATACTATAGCTGTTATTACTAATATGGACCAACCACTGGGCTATGAAATAGGTAATGCTAACGAAATAAAAGAAGCTATAGAAGTATTAAAAGGTAATGGAGCCGAAGATGAAACTACTATTGCACTAACAATAGCCTCATATATGTGTGTTTTAGGTGGAGCCTTTAAAGATTTTGATATGGCTTATGATCATATGAAGTCTTTAATTAATAGTGGGGAAGCTATTGCTAAATTAAAAGAATTAATTCTTATACAAGGTGGAGACCCTAAGGTAGTTGATAATCCAGATCTATTACCCCAAGCAAAGAATCACATTGAAGTTAAATCAAAAAAATCAGGTTATTTATCATCCTTTGATACAGAGGCTATAGGTATAACTGCTATGCTACTGGGAGCAGGAAGAATGACCAAAGAAGATATAATTGATTATGCAGCAGGAATTACTTTAAAAAAGAAAATTGGAGATAAAGTAGAAGTTGATGAAGTACTTTGTGTACTCCACACCAATAAAGACAATTGGGAAGATGCTCATAACAAGGTAATTGAAGCTTTCTATATTGAACAAGAAAAACCAAAAGCAGAAAAATATATTTATGAAATAATTAAATAATAAAATATAATTAACAAGAATTGTAAACAATGTAGAGAATAACAAATGAATAAAATGGATAAATTAAAAGTAAATATAGTATGGGAGGTATTGTATTGAAAAGAAGAATTATATCCATTGGTTTATTTGTTATTTTTATGTTTAATTCTCTAATTGCTTATGGAGATTTGAACATAAGCTCTAAATCTGCATTATTAATGGATTATAGCACTGGTAAGATTATTTATGCAGAGAATGAACATGAAAAATTAGCACCTGCAAGTCTTACAAAGATTATGACCCTATTAATAGCTATGGAAAGTTTGGATAAGGATAGAATTAAATTAGATGATAAAGTATATATTAGTAACCATGCAGCCAGTATTAAGGGCTCTACAGCTTTTCTCGATGAAGGAGAAAGTCAAACTGTGGAAAATTTAATAAAAGCTGTAGCAATTAGATCTGCTAACGATGCATCTGTAGCTTTGGCAGAGCATATTTTAGGTTCAGAGGATAGCTTTGTCAAGCATATGAATGAAAGAGCTGGTCAACTAGGTATGAATAACACCAATTTTACCAACGCAAGTGGATGGCCTGATACAAATCTTTATTCAACAGCCTATGATGTGGCTCTTATGTCTAGAGAGTTGATTAAACATGAGAATATTCGTAAGTATTTAACTATCTACATGGAGGATTTAGCTGTTGGCAAGTCTAAAAGTAGTATACAGAATATGGTTAATACCAATAGACTAATTAAAGATTATCAAGGAGCTATTGGGATAAAAACAGGTTCAACCAATGAAGCAGGCCATTGTGTTTCAGGTGCGGCTATTCGGGATAATCTTCATCTTATAGCTGTTATTATGGGAGCTAAGACATCTAAAATTAGATTTGACGAGGCTAAGAGTCTACTTGATTATGGCTTTGCAAACTTTGAATCCTTGGAAATTGGAAGATCTGGAGATATAATAGCAACAATCGGAGTAGAGAAAGGTAGTGCAGATTTTTTAGATATAAAATTGGAAAGAGATTCACTTGTCTTATTAGCAAAGGGAAAAAAGGGCAATTTAGACAAAGAGTTTAATTACCCAGAAAGCATAAAGGCACCAATAAAATTAGGTCAAGTAATTGGAGAAATGATAGTTACTATAGATGGAACACAAGTTGATAGGGTAAATTTAGTATCTAGCATTGAAGTAAAGTCCGGTAGTTATTTAAGAATCCTAAAGAAAACCATTAGTAACTATATTACAGGGAAATAGAAGCACTTAATCTAAACCTCGACTTTATCTAGTCGAGGTTGTATAATGTATATAGACATATTGTGGAAATAACTTTAAGGAGTTGGATATGGAATATAAAATTGTTTTAGATGCATATGAGGGACCCTTAGATTTATTACTAAACTTAATAAGTAAAGCAAAAGTTGATATATATGATATTCCAATCAATATAATAACTGAACAATATTTAGAATATATTTATTCTATGGAAGAGTTAAATTTAAGTATTGCCAGTGATTTCATTCTCATGGCTGCAACATTATTGGAGATAAAGTCTAAAATGTTATTACCTCAAGAAGTCCTAGTAGTAGATGATGAAGAAATTGAAATTGACCCTAGGGAAGAACTAGTTAGAAGACTTATTGAATATAAAAAGTTCAAAGAGGCAGCAGAGGAACTTAGGATTTCTGAGAATATTGAATCAGGAGTATATTATAAGCCTAGAGAGGATTTTACGGATTATGATTATGATTATGAGGATATACAATTTGATTTAAAACTATTATTGAAATCACTAAATAACATTATTAAAAGACGGGGTATTGTAAAAGATTCCTTAGATATTAGAGAAATACATAGAGAAGAATATACACTTACGGATTGTATAAATGAAATCATAGAGAGTTTAAAAGAAAAACAAATTATTAATTTCGAAGAGTTTTTAGGTGAGAATTCATCGAAAAATGAAATTATAGCATATTTCTTATCAGTTTTAGAGTTAGTTAAGCTTAAAAAGATAAATGTTATTCAAGATAAAATAAATATGGAAATAATTATTACTAGTAGAGATGAGGATTGTATAGATGGATGATAAAGAAATAAAATCAATTATAGAAAGCCTTTTATTTACTTGGGGGGACCCATTAGACATAAAAGATATAGCCTCTATTTTAGAACTTGCTGAATCTGAAGTATCTCTAAGAATGAAGGAATTAATGGATGAGCTGGATTACAATAGAAGGGGTCTTAGAATTATTAGAATTAACAATAGCTATCAAATTGGGACAAGGCCTGAACATTTTCAGTGGATTAAAAAATTGAATAATAATGATATGAACAAAAATCTGTCCAATGCAGCATTGGAAACCCTATCTATAGTTGCATATAGACAACCTATTATTAAAGCGGATATAGAGGCCATTAGAGGTGTTAGATGCGACAGAGTTCTACAGACTCTGGTTGAAAGAAAATTAATTTGTGAAATGGGACGATTAGATAAAACAGGAAGGCCAATTATTTATGGAACAACAGATGAATTTTTAAAATCCTTTGGACTAGAAAGTATAGACAAGCTACCTTCTTTAAATGAAATAGGTGAAAGCTTAGATGCAGAATAAAAATAATACTGTAACTTAGTATTATTTTTCTTATTTTTTGGAAAGATAAGATATTGCATAGAAGGAGGTAATAGGATTGAAAAAGAAAATAATTATTTTAATATGTATTTTATTAATCTTTTCTAATATAAACTCTTTTGGAGAAGAGTTATATTTATCTGGAAAATCTTATATTTTAATGGATGAACTTTCAGGAAGAATATTAGTTGGGAAAAATATTAATGATAAAATGTCCATGGCATCTACTACTAAAATTATGACTGCCATATTAGCTTTAGAAAAAGGAGATCTAGATGATTTGGTTAAAATTGGGGCAGAAAGTATAAATATAGAAGGTTCTAGCCTCTATTTAAAAGAAGATGAAGTTATCCCTTTAAAGGATTTAATATATGGCCTAATGCTTAGGTCAGGTAATGATTCTGCCCTGGCTATAGCTAATCATATAAGTAAGTCAGAAGAAGACTTTATTAAGACTATGAATAGTAAAGCCAAGTCTATTGGTGCTAATAATACGAACTTTGAAAATCCACATGGACTTACTTCTAAAAATCATTATTCTACAGCCTATGATTTAGCACTTATTACCCGAGAGGCATTTAAAATACCTGAATTTGAAAATATTGCTGGAGCCAAAAATTATAAGGCAAATAGAGATGAATATAATTATTTTGTTAATAAGAACAAAACCCTTTGGGAATACCAAGGTGGAGATGGTGTTAAGATTGGCTACACTATGGCAGCTGGAAGGTGTTTGGTATCATCTGCCAGTCGCAATCAAATGAGGTTAATAGCAGTATGCTTAAATGCACCTAATTGGTTTAATGATAATTATAAGTTATTTGATTATGGTTTTGAAAACTTTAAGCATTATGTAATATATAATGAAAATCAATTTATTGGAAATATAAATATTATAAATGGGAAAAAAGAAGTATTGCCCCTAGTTACAGGTGAAGAGTTTATTTATCCTTTGAAAGATGAGGAAAAAGACAAAATAAAATTCAATATAAAAATAGATGATGAAGTTATGGCGCCAATTGTTAAGAATCAAGTATTAGGTAAAATTGAAGTCTATTTAGAAGGGGTATTAATAAAAGAAGACAAATTAGTTGCAAAGGAAAATATAGATAAAAAATCAATGTTGCAAAATATACTTGATAAATTTAAGAAGAAGAATTTATAAGAATGTTTTACAATTTTCGTAAAAAGAGGTAATATATAGAGAGAAGGTTGAAAGGGGATTAAGATGAGATTACAAAAATATATGGCTTTAAGTGGTGTAGCTTCAAGAAGAGCCTCTGAAGAGTTAATTGTTCAGGGTTTGGTACAAGTTAATAATGTAGTAGTAACAGAATTGGGAACAAAAATTGACCCAAAGAAGGATAGGGTAAAAGTAAATGATAAAGCCATCAGGTTAGAGTCTAAAAAGGTTTATATCTTGTTAAATAAACCTGTAGGCTATGTGTCTACAATGAGTGATGAAAAGGATAGAAATATTGTAACAGATCTAATTGATGGTATTGACGAGAGAATATATCCTGTAGGCAGACTAGATGCGGATACTACTGGTTTACTTCTTTTAACTAATGATGGAGATATGGCATTTAAAATAACTCACCCTAAAAATGAGATTGTGAAAAGATATATAGCTATAGTAGAAGGGGTACCTAATAAATTTGAATTAGAGAAATTTAGAAGAGGTTTAATGATTGATGGAAAGCCAACGGCAGAGGCATTTATTAAGATTGCCAAAAGATATGATGATGAAGCTATACTAGAAATAGCTATTCATGAAGGTAGGAACAGGCAAGTTAAAAAAATGTGTGAAATGATCAATCATCCAGTGAAAAAGTTAAAAAGAATAGCTATAGGTAATATAGAAATAGGTGGATTAGAGATTGGAAGCTGGAGACATTTAGACGATGAAGAATTAAAATATCTTAAAAGTTTATAAGACTATAAAACACAAATTTAAAGCAAATTTAGATTTGTGTTTTTAATTAGGAATCTTATCATAACAAATCTTATCATAAATGATAATGTTTATTTATCTCAAATCTTTGATATAATATAAATAGTCAAATTTGTATAAAGTTACTATGCAAAAAATAAATATTGAGGAAGAGATAAATGAGCGAAAAAATTGCTGTTATAGGTGGAGGTCCAGCTGGTATCATAGCTGCCGGGATGATTGGGTCTAGGGGTAAAGATGTTGTCCTTATAGAAAAAAATGAAAGATTAGGTAAAAAATTATTTATTACTGGTAAGGGAAGATGTAATATTACTAATTCAGCTCCAATTGAAGAGCTATTTGATAATATTGTTACTAACAAAACCTTTTTATATAGTAGCTTATATAGTTTTACCAATGAAAATATAATTGAATTATTAGAAGGGCTAGGAGTTAAAACAAAGGTTGAAAGAGGAAATAGAGTATTTCCTGAAAGTAATAAATCATCAGATGTTATAAAAGCATTTGAGAAATTTCTAGATAAGAATAATGTTAAAATAATGCTCCAATCAAATGTGAAAAGTATAATCTACAACAATAGGAATTTTGTAGTAACTATTGGGGAAGAAGAATATGAATTTGATAAAGTAGTAATAGCTACCGGGGGAGTATCTTATCCTACTACTGGTTCATCAGGTGATGGTATCTTATTTGCTAAAAGAATGGGACATAATATTGTAGACTTAAAACCCTCACTAGTTCCTATTGAAATTGATAGTATATGGACAAAAGATTTACAGGGCTTGTCTTTAAAAAATGTAACTTTAAAGGCCTATACTGGAAATAAATTAATACAAGAAGAGTTTGGGGAAATGTTATTTACTCATTATGGAATTTCTGGACCTATTGTATTGTCTATTAGTAATCATATCAACAAGTATTTAGATAAGGATCTAAAACTAGAAATAGATTTTAAGCCTGCACTTAGTGTAGAAAAATTAGATAATAGAATTTTAAGGGATTTTGAATTGTATTCAAATAAGCAACTTAAGAATGCATTAAATGATTTATTACTTCAAAAATTGATTCCTTGTGTAATAGAATTATCTAATATTGATCCTGAAAAAACTGTTAATCAAATAACAAAAGAAGAAAGAAGCAGTTTAGTTAATATTATAAAGGGTTTTCCATTGAAATTTAAAGGGTTTAGACCTATTGAAGAAGCTATTATAACATCAGGTGGGGTTTCTACAAAACAAATTAATCCTTCTACAATGGAGTCAAAAATTATACCAAATTTATTCTTTGCTGGTGAAGTTATAGATGTTGATGCTCTAACAGGTGGATATAATTTACAAATAGCCTATTCAACTGGATATTTAGCTGGAATGAGTATATAAATATGGCTACTATAGCTTGTTTACTTGTTAGTTTTAATATATAATTATATGGGATAAGACCACCTAAGGTGGTTATTGTTTTATTAGGAGGAAATATATGAGGAAAACAATTTATTCGATTGCCATTGATGGTCCAGCTGGTGCAGGTAAAAGTACAGTGGCAAAAAGAATAGCTAAAATACTAAATTTGGAATATATTGATACTGGAGCAATGTACAGAGCATTAACCCTAAAAGTAATGAGAAATAATCTAGATCCCCAAAATGCAGATCAAGTTATTGATGTATTTAAGGATACACAAATAGAGTTTAACAATAATCATATATATTTAGATGGTCAAATGGTTGATAAAGAAATCAGGGATAATGAAATCAATAAAAATGTTTCCTATATAGCCATAATTAAAGAAGTTAGAGAAGGAATGGTATCATTACAACAAAATATGGCAAAAAGTAAGTCTGTAATTATGGATGGAAGAGATATATCTACAGTGGTTCTTAAGGATGCCAAGTACAAATTTTTTATAACAGCATCTCCTGAAGAAAGAGCTAAAAGAAGATATAAGGAGCTAATAGAAAATGGTAAAACAGGAATTACTTTAGACCAAATTATTGAAGAAATACAAAGAAGAGATCATATAGATAGTAATAGAGAGATAGCTCCATTAAGTATTGCACAAGATGCAATAGTGGTAAATACAGACAATCTATCTATAGAGGAAGTTGTAAGTACAATTATAGATATAGTACAAGGGGGCAATTAAGATGTTCTATAGTGTACTTAAGTTTATCTTAAATATACTAGCAAGATTATTATGGAGAGTTAAGGCATATGGTGTGGAAAATGTGCCTAAGGAAGGAAAGTTTATATTATGTTCTAATCATGCAAATAATCTAGACCCAGTATTTATTTCCATAGTATTCCCTAGAAAAATATCTTGGATGGCAAAGAAAGAGCTATTTAAATACAAGATTACAAATTATCTGGGACATAAACTTGGAGCTTTTCCCGTAGATAGAAGTCAATCGGATATTTCAGCAATAAAAAATGCATTAAGAGTTTTAAAAGAAGACCGAGTATTAGGAATATTCCCAGAAGGAACTAGAGTAAAAGAAATTGATTTAGAGGCTGCAAAACCAGGAGTGGCACTATTAGCTGTTAAATCTAAGTCATTAATATTGCCAGTTCATATAGAAAGCACTTATAAACTATTTTCCAGGATTAATATTTATATAGGTCATCCTATGGATATTAGCAATAAAGATGAAATAAAATTAGGCAACGAAGATTATATTGAAAAGAGTAAATTGGTTTTAAAGACTATTTATGGACTTAGTAATAATTAGGAGGTAAATTGTTGAAGATTATTATTGCAGATAATGCAGGATTTTGCTTTGGAGTTAAAAGAGCAATAAATATGACTGAAGATGAATTGGACAAATCTGACCATAATATATATTCTTATGGACCCCTTATACACAATCCCCAAGTAGTAAGTAAATTGGAAGAACAAGGCTTGGAAACTATTAAGGAGTTTTCTAATATAGATAAGGGTAGAATAATAGTTAGATCTCACGGTATTCCAAAATCTACAGAGGGTTTAATAATAAATAAAAATTTAGATTTAGTAGATTGTACTTGTCCCTATGTAAAATCTGTACACAAAAAGGTAGAAGAATTTTACAATAAGGGGTATAATATAATAATAATAGGTGATTTTACTCATCCAGAAGTCATTGGGATTAATGGGTATTGTAATAATGATGCAATTATTATAAATAATCTAGAAGAAATTGAAAATTTATCTGTTTTGGACAAGGTGTGTGTAGTGTCACAAACTACCAATACCTTGGAAAAGTTTTCAAAAATTTCTCAGGCAATAAATGAAAAGATGACAAATGTTGAAATCTTTAATACCATTTGTAATGCAACTACAGTTCGTCAAGATTCTACTGAGGAATTATCTAAATTAGTAGATGCAATGGTAGTTATTGGGGGTTATAAAAGCTCTAATACACTGAAGTTATATGAAATAAGTAGAAGACATTGTAAAAATGTATTTCATATAGAGACAATTGAAGATTTATCTTTACAAAAGATATCAAAATTTAATACAATAGGAATAACCGCAGGTGCTTCTACACCTGATTG
>CAZAGS010000012.1:17787-33960 GCA_964484955.1 uncultured Tissierellaceae bacterium | reverse complement strand
CTTCTTCTAATCTAATATTTACATTATCCGCTTCATCTAATTCATCTATAAATATTATCTTATCAGGATCTTCAAAGGTTCCTCCATGGATTAAGGCCGATGGCTTGTCTTCGAAATCTTTATTATATTGACCTATATTATTATATCCAAAGTGGGCAGTTACAGGAGCCATATAATCCATATCTCTTTCATATACAGTGCCTTCACCTACTCCACCATTAATCTTTCTTATTATTCCATCTCCATTACGCTGTGGATAATAGCCAGAGTCTACGAAAAATCCACTTTCTACTGCATTAAAATAGCCACCATTCTCTAACATTTCTTCCATAAAGAGAATTGCTCTTTCTTTTAATTCTCTAATTGTATGACCTAGGTCGCTATCCTCTCTTTTAATTTCTAACATAGATTTTAACCCATCCATACCTGCAAAGGCTTGTTTTGCCGTATCTACTGCTTCTATATTATATATATGCCAAGGTACATTTCTTCCTTCATCTGGAGTTATTGTAGATTGAATATCTGCTCTTGTTAGTTGTGAAATTAGTAAGTTTAATACATGTGTAACAGTGGCTTCTCTTGGTGAGGATTCCATATACTTTGTATTCATTTGCGCTCTCATTTTATATTCATGGAACAATTCTCTTAATGCTATGGCATAAGGCAAGTCTAATCTCATACAGGGAGCTGGAGGTGCAGTAGGTGGTACTGTTGAAAGACAAATATTTGCCTTTTCCATTCCTACTCTTACAGAAAACATAGAATTAATAGCATGCTGAACCATAAGCTCTGGCATTATTTTCCAAGCTTCTCTAGCAGTTGCATTAGCGTTATGGGCACCATCTATTTGAGCAATTTCTGCCCAAGACATTATCTTCTTAGCTTCTGCTGCATCTACAAAAGATCTAACCATATTTATATTTCTATAAAGTATATTATACTGTGGATCTTGATGGGCTCCATTTACACCTTCTTCTGCAAACATAACTGCAATTTCAGGACCTGCTACTCCAGATACATAGGAGTGGTAGTTTATTGGTCTGCCTACTTCATCTTCAATTGCATCTAAGGCTTTACGCTGAGCTCTAACTTGTTTTCTACTAATTGGGATACCACCTACCCCTTGTGGGGTACCCTCTATTAAACTTTCAAAATGAGATTGACCTGCTGTTCTAATTACCATAATATGATCTGCTCCGTGCCATGCTGCCATTCTCATCCTTCTAATATCATCTTCAAATCTACCTGAAGCTATTTCAGTTGTAATAGTGGAGCTAGGCTGTGGGTCAATTGAATCAAAATACTTGGCTGCAGGTAGGGGTTGACTTTGAATTAGGGATTCTGAAGTGTTATAGTATTCAAATTTACCAATTTGTCTTTTTTGGTCTTTGCCTTGTCTCCAATGCCACCCTCTTCTTCTAGGTCTATATTTATCTATATCTTTTAATATAATATCAATATCCAGTTTTTCATTAGGCTTAAGCTTCATCTGCTTCACCACCTCTAAACAGTTCTATTACATAATCCCACATATTGCCATGGACTAATTCCATACCTGCATCTCTAATTGAAATATTTTTATCTTGACTTAACTTATAGACTAAATGTCCTGCCCCTTTTGATATTAATCCTCTATCTATAGCTCCATCTACTATTGTTTTTGCTTCATTGGATGAAAATCCCATTCTAAGAAGTACACTTCTTTCTATGGAAGGAGAAGTATTCTTTTCTGCTAATTCTATTAAGGGGTCAACCAGTTTGTTGGCTAGTTCCCAAAATCTTTCTTCTAGCTGGGCCTCACTTAATTCTGATAAATGTATTCTTCTATCCTGAAAGTCATCTTGTCTTTTCATTGTTCCACCTCTTTTCCAAGCTCCTTTAATCTATGGATTACAAATTCCTTATTTGAATTAGTTTCCTCTATTATGAATTGTAAATCTTCTTTTGATATTTTATCAAGATCATTGTTTGCTATACAATTTTTAATATAGGACTTTCTTATATTATTCATATCTAATTCTTTTATTTTAAGATAAGAAGGGTCTTTTGGAAGAATTATATTTTTACCTGGAACTTCATCTGCAGGGTCTCCCACAATTAACTCGATCTTATTGTCCTTTGCAAATGTTAATTGAGGATTAATGTGCTTACCAGCAGATGTATATTCTGTTTCTTGAACCACTATAATCCCATCCTCATCCATTTCTTGAGCAATTTTAAAGGCAGCAACTAAGGAGGTATTTCCAGCTGGGCCTCTTTCCAATCCTTCTAATTGGGCTAGGAGTTCTGTCATATAAAAGACTGAACCCTGATTCATAGTTACATATCTATCCATATATCTAAGTGGTCTTGCAGCTGACCTAGGTACATCTGATCTATCAGGCCAAGTGGTAAAAGGTATTCCAAAACCTGTATGCCCTGTTGTAAAAGACTTTTTATTAAACTGGCTATCACTTGCCATATGTAGCCCACTAAGGTCTACACTGGCAGCAATGATTTTAGTATTTGTGGCTCCAGCTTTTATAAGCCCTCTTGCTGTACCAGTAAGATTTCCTCCACCAGCATTTGTAACAACTACTATATCTGGGTCTTTGCCTTCTCTTTTTCTAAAATCCATGGATAATTCATAGCCCAATGTTTCTACACCTGCTATTCCAAAAGGAGTATATAGGGATGCATTAAAATATCCAGTTTCTTCTAATAGTAGCAAGAAAGTATAAAACAATTCTGGTCCAACAGTAAGTTGAATAACTTCTGCACCGTAGGCTTCGCAGGCTCTAGCCTTTTCAATTATCTCAGGTTGACCTATTCCTTTAGAATCATAACATTCTTGAATTATAATACATTTAAGCCCTCTCATTGCAGCTTGGGAAGCCACTGCTGCACCATAATTGCCAGATGTTGCAGCTATTACTCCTTTATATCCTAGCTTTTCAGCATGATAACATGATGTAGCAGCCCGTCTAGCTTTAAAACTTCCTGAAGGATTACTGGCTTCATCTTTTATAAATATTCTTCCACCTTTTCCTGGTGGGGCATATAATCTAGATAATTTTGTTATATTCTTTAATTCTAATAAGGGTGTATTGCCTACCCCTGTTTCTTTTTGTATTTTTTCTATTTCTTGTAGGTCATAACCAGTTTCTTTCATCATTCTCTCAAAATCAAAGGCTATGCTACCACTTTCAAAGTCATGGTAATCTATACCTACAGCTTTTTTCATTATTTCTCTTCTTCTAGACATAACTGCATCATAGGAATTATCTTTAATCAATTTAATCACTCTCCTTTTGGAGCAATGCTCTTGCCTGTCTTCCTATATAAAGTGTTTCTGCAACCGATTTCCCAAAGTCGTGTTTATAATATGGATTTACCTCTATTAAGTTTCCAGTAACTTTTCTTCCAATGTAGGTTTGGATTTCTACTTCATCACCAATCTTTGCATGGTCATTTAATAAGAATCCCTTATCCCACATTTCAAGTGGAACATTTTGAGTATCAATAGGAATATTTGAGGCTCTTTCCCCCACTTTTAGTACGATCTTATGAATTCTAACCCAATCCCCAGCTTTAGCATCCATTTATATCATCCTCCATTTCAGTTCACAATGCACAATTCACGATGTTGTCATTCTGAGTGAAGCGTGAGAATCTGCTCTTTAAAGCCTAGATTCCTCGCTTCGCTGGGAATGACAGTTAAATGGTTTTTGTTGTTCACTGTTCACTGTTAGTTGTTCACTAGTTTTCTATGAGATCCCTCATGTCACCCATTATTGCTCTTGGTACTGGTAGGTCTATCATAGTTTTTAGGCCTGGCCTTGCATTTATAACATTTGGGATCATATTTACTGTCATTGCTATTGTGCCTATTCCCCCTGGTACTTCAGGGCTTATTGACATATTTATATTTGGTCTTCCTTTAATTGTTATATAATCACCAGTTGTTCCACCTTCTAAATGTGGTTCTACTTGTTGAGGGTGGAGCATTTCTATTTTTAAATCTCCATCTACATAACCAAAACCTTTCATATTACATCCAGCCACATTACCAGGTTGGACTTCCGCATAGGGTGCTTTTCTATAGATATTGGAAACAATTGGAGCTCTTGATAGTTTTATCTCATCACTTAACTTCCAGCCTAAGGCATCGGATATCATATTAATTGATTCTGGAAAGCCTACATGACCATCTAATGTACCTTCTTTTACTCTTTCATTAAATTCTGATAAGCTTATTCCCACACCTTGACCCTCCATTACGGCAGGTCCAAAAGGTGACAGGTTATTTATTCTTTCTGCTTTAATACTTTCAACATCTACGCATGCTCCTGTTAGGGTTATAACTAATAAATCCATTATTAAGCCTGGATTAATACCAGTTCCAAGGATGGTTACTCCATTTTCTTTAGCTAATCTATGTAACTCAGCAGTTAATTCTGGTTCTTGAGCCTTGGGATATGCCATTTCCTCAGCAGTAGAAATTACATTGATCTTTTTTTCTACACAGTATTTAATCTTATCAAAACTGGTTTTTACAAAGCTATCTGTACATATTAGGACAACATCTGCAGAGTTTTCTTTGATTACATTCTCAAAGGAATCCATAATTATGTCATCTCTATGCCCTTGTTCAAGATCTAATATTTCCCACATACTTTTACCGATTTTTTCTCCTCTTGCAACGACCCCTACTATGTCTACTCCTTTCTTGTGAAGTAACATTTCTGCCATACCTTTTCCCATAGAGCCTAAACCCCATATTATAACTTTTACATTTTCCTTTTCCACAAAAACACCCCCTATTATTCTAATTATAATATAGGATAGGAGCTAGTCAACTATAAAGTCTGAAATTTAGATTTTATATACAATAAAGAGCAATAATATTTTTACTTGCTACAAATATCATTGCTCTTTAATATGTTTCTTACATTCATAATTTAGTCTTTGACCTGCTTAACTATCCTCAGCTAATATTTTTTTTAATTCTTCCATAAATGAATTTACATCTTTAAACTGTCTATATACTGAAGCAAATCTAACATAAGAAACTTCATCTATATCTTTTAGTTTGTTCATTATTAATTCACCGATTTCCACAGAAGTAACTTCTTTTTCTAGAGAATTAGACAAGGTCTTTTCAATATCATCTACTATCTTTTCAATTTCATCTAAAGATACTGGCCTCTTCTCACAAGATTTAATAATACCGTTTAATAATTTATTTCTATTAAAAACCTGTCTATTTCCATCTTTCTTAACTACTATAATAGGTATTTCTTCGATTTTTTCATAGGTTGTAAAACGCTTAGCACAATTTATACATTCACGTCTTCTTCTGATGGCCTGTCCTTCATCAGTTGGCCTTGAGTCTACAACCTTGGATTCAAAATAATCACAATAGGGACATTTCATATATTCACCTTCTTAATTTTAATACCTTAATTATAATATATATAAAAGTTTATGTCTAATTTCTTATTCTCCATCCTTTAAGTTTACTAAAATAGTATCTAATCCTATTTTTATAATTCTTTTCCACTCTATTTCGATATCATTTGGCTTTGAAAACAGTCCCATAACTCTTCCTCCACCTGGCATTATAATAGATGTTAAGCTTCCTTTTTCTAAATCCATCTCAAAATCATAAACATAGCCTAATCTTTCTCCGTTGTGAACATTTATAACTTCTTTTTCTCTTATATCAGATATTCTTAGCAATAGAATCACCTCACAGAAATAGTTGTAATAATATATATATATTTCTATAATCTTATATTATTACAACTATCACAGGTCTTAAGTTAAATTAAATTAAACATGTTTTCTCATTTGTCTTAGGGCATTTTTTTCTAATCTTGATACTTGGGCTTGTGAAATCCCAATTTCATCCGCTACTTCCATTTGGGTTTTTCCCTCAAAAAACCTAAGGTTAAGTATTTCCTTTTCTCTTAGATTTAATTTATTTAGGGCTTCTTTAAGTGTTATATCTCTTATCCAGGCTTCATCCTCTTCCTTATCATCTTTTATTTGATCCATTACAAAAATTGGGTCTCCACTATCATGAAATATAGGTTCAAATAATGAAACTGGTTCTTGAATTGCTTCTAGAGCAAAAACAACATCCTCCTTAGGTATTCCTAACTGAGCCGCAATTTCTGTTACCGTTGGTTCTTTTGAATGCTTAAATACTAACTCATCTCTTGCTTGTAGTGCTTTATAGGCTATATCTCTTAAGGATCTACTTACTCTAATAGAATTATTATCTCTTAAATATCTTCTTATTTCTCCTATTATCATTGGTACAGCATAGGTTGAAAATCTAACATTATGACTTAAGTCAAAGTTGTCTATAGATTTTATAAGACCTATACAACCAATTTGAAATAAATCATCTACAGGTTCCCCTCTACGATTAAATCTTTGTATTATACTTAAAACAAGTCTAAGATTCCCTTGTATAAATTCTTCTCTGGCTTTTAAATCACCAGCTTTAATTTTAACGAATAATGCTTGCATTTCATCATTAGTTAATACAGGCAATTTTGCAGTATTCACACCACAAATTTCAACTTTTGAAATATGCATTCAAATTTCATCCTCTCATGTTGATTTTCCCCTTTGCTATGAATTATTGCCTATAGATATTTTTTTAATCATTTAATAAAATGTAAAATAAGGTAAAAGAAAAAAGTAATTACTGAATTTCTTCAATAATTACCTTAAATAAGTTTAACCATTTCTTTTTTTAATCTTTTAATTATCCGCTTTTCTAATCTAGATATGTAGGACTGTGATATACCCAACAAGTCTGCTACTTCTTTTTGAGTCCTTTCAGTTCCACTAGTAAGACCAAATCTTAATTCTACAATTGACTTTTCTCTATCTGATAATTTCTCTATTGCTTGATTTAATAATACCTTGTCTACTTCTTCTTCTATATATTTTGTTATTATATCTGCTTCAGTGCCTAATATATCTGAAAGAAGCAATTCATTTCCATCCCAATCAATATTCAGTGGTTCATCAAAAGAAATTTCGTTTCTTGTTTTGCTTGTCTTTCTTAAATACATAAGTATTTCATTTTCTATACATTTTGAGGCATATGTTGCTAGCTTAATTTTTTTATCTGGATCAAATGTATTTACTGCTTTAATTAATCCAATGGTACCTATTGATATAAGGTCTTCAATGGAAATTTTTGTATTTTCAAATTTTCTTGCAATATATACTACAAGCCTTAGATTTCTTTCAATTAATACTCCCTTTATTGATTCATCATTTCTTAGATTGGATATATAATATAGTTCTTCTTCTGCATTTAAAGGTGGCGGCAGTGATTCTCCTGACCCAATATAATCTACTCTTTCAATTAAATTTAATTTTCTTAAGAACTTAAATATTTTTAACTTCAATCTGAACATAAATAATTTCATTAAACAGCCTCCTGCATTAGTATTTGATAGTTTAATAGGCCACTATAAGATTCATCTGTTGATAATAATCCTTTGTATATACCTATAATTATATCTTTTCTCATGATTTCATTTTCACTTTTATAATTTAAAATTATAAATTCAGGCTTAAAGCCTAATAAAAATCCGTTACTAGATCCTACAGATTTAAAAGGAATAAGTTTTATATTAATTTTATCTTTTGTTTGCTGTAAAACTGACTCTAATAGCTCAATATCATTTAGCTGGTCTTGTTCAAAAAGAATATCCAGGCCTGCTGGTAGTAATTGTCTAATCTTCTCGTATTCTACTAAAAATATAGTTTCATTAGTAAAGGGATCTACAAGTGAATTACCTGTGTCTATTAGTGCTTTAATAACAATGGATTTTTCTTTATAGGATATTTTAATATTCATTATATAATCTTCTCTTACTCGTCTTTTATTATTGTAGCTAAAGAGAAAAATAGCAACAAGAGTTGAAGATAAAACACCTATTATTAAATAAATTACAGGAAAACCATAAAGTGCGTCTATAGGTTTAAATAAATTTGTATAAATATCTCTTGAACTATAAAAGAAGCCAAAGCTTGCTCCAGCAAATATAAATGAAACTATGTAGAAGGATAAAAATTGGTAAAAATATAGTTTTATACTTTTTGCATTAAAACATATTTTTATTAAGATCATTGATATTATTATTTTCATATACCCTTTGGTCAAAAACATGGAAAAGTCCCAAAAGAATGATAATGAATATAATGAGGCTATAGCAGCTCCAATTAATAAGCGGCTTTTATTTACTCTTGTGGAGGTTATTATCTTTGTGACGTATAATATCAATAAATTGATTATGAAATTTTCAATGAGAAGAAGTTCTAATATAATATACAAAATTTTCTCCTTTCATTGTTTCAATATATATTATTATAAGTTAATTTATATGCATAAAATGTCAAACAATAGGGCATAAAAAAAACGTATCTGGACTTAAAGATACGTTTTTCTACAATTTATATTTATTTTTTTTCTCTTCTTCTTAAGAATATAGGAATGTCTAAATCTTCCATAGCATCATCTAAGAACACATCATCAGTGGTACCAGTTTTGACTGTTCTCCCAGTATCACCTATAAGTTTGCCTGTTTTAGCATCTTTTTCTTGTGCTTTTACGTCGAAGCCTGTAGCAATTACTGTTATTTTTATTTCATCATTAAGTTCTTCATCAATTCCAGCTCCAAAGATTATATTTGCATCTTGGTCTACTGATTGTCTAATTATATCTGCAGCTTCATTTACCTCGAATAAGCCTAAATCTGAACCACCAGTAATATTTAACAATACTGATTGTGCTCCCTCGATTGAAGTTTCTAATAGTGGACTACTTATAGCTAGTTTTGCAGCTTCTGTGGCTCTATTATCTCCACTAGCTATACCTATTCCCATATGGGCTATACCTTTATCAAACATTATAGTTTTAACGTCTGCAAAGTCAAGGTTTATAAGGTTTGGTATTGAGATCAAATCTGAAATTCCTTGTATACCTTGTTTCAATACCTCATCAGCCATCATAAATGCATCTGCCATAGTTGTCTTTTTATCAGCTATTTGTAATAATCTATCATTTGGTATTGTTACTAGGGTATCAACTTTTGATTTTAAGTCTTCTATGCCTTTTTCTGCTTGTAATAATCTTTTTCTTCCTTCAAAGGTAAAAGGCTTTGTAACAACTCCTACTGTAAGTATACCTAGTTCTCTAGCTATTTGTGCCACCACCGGTGCAGCTCCTGTACCTGTTCCTCCACCCATACCAGCAGTAATAAATATCATATCTGCACCTTTTAATAATTCCATTATTTCATTTCTATTTTCTTCTGCGGCTTTTGTTCCAATTTCAGGATTTGCTCCTGCTCCAAGACCCTTAGTAATTTTATCTCCTAATTGAAGTTTTATTTCTGCTCTAGAAGAAAATAGGGACTGCTTGTCTGTATTTAGAGCAATAAATTCTATACCTCTAACCCCTGCATCTACCATTCTATTAACAGCATTATTTCCTCCGCCGCCTACACCTATAACTTTTATTTCAGCAAATTGTTCAACATTAACATCAAAATCAAACATCCCATACTCCCCCTTATCTTATGATTTAATAATTTTAAGACTATGTCCTAGTTTTTAGTTTATTGGTTCCTTTTTATATATAAGTAATCGTCTAATTTTTGCAAAGTTATCAAAAAGTCGACTACCAAATGTAAATATTGCTGCATAGTATAAAGGTACTCCAAGTCTATCTCCTATATAGGCTAAAAATGCAGCCAGTAAAGCATTTCCAAAGAATCCAGAGATAAAAATTCTTATACTAAAAGTATTTTCCAAATTTGCTCTAACACCACCAAATACTGAATCCAAGCATGCTAGTATAGCAACTGAAATATACAAGGAATAGGCAGTGTTATAGGTATATGGTAATAAAAATCCTATTACAGCCCCTATTAAAATACCAATTAGTGCAAAGAACATTAATTATCACCTTCTCCTTTATCTTTGGCAAAATTGAAAGAAAATCTTCCATTGTAGCCTGGTATATAAATCTTATCCTCAGTTACTGGCTCAAATCCTATATGATATACGGATTTTAAAGTGTCACCATATGTTCCAGGTGCATTTACAGATGCCATTAGTAACTTGGGGTCACCTATAGCTCTAATTATAAATGGAGTCCCTATTCTGATGTCATTAATTCTAAGCACTGGCCCAGCGCATTTAATCTCTGAACTTGATAGCAATCTTTGTCCATTAATACTAATGGCCTCTGCACCAGAAATCTTTAAGTCATTTAGGATATTTAAAATATCTACATCATGAATTACATCATCATTTATATCAAAACCCATTATTTCTTCATTAGGGTTGTCATACATAGTTATTACTATACCAGGTCCTTCTACTGAAGTATAACCTGACATAGTCTTATTATATCTTAAATCCGCAGATAATAGGTCGATTATATTTTCATCTCCCTTAGAAATATTTTCTAATACCATTAATTCTTCTTCTTTCTGCTTGATATTATTATTTAACTCCACTAATTCTTTATTTATCATATTTATTTCATTTTTAGTCATTTGTAAGGATTTTAATGTGACTGGTGCATAGGATTCTACTTTCATTTTCATTTGTGTAGCTATTATTACACCTAGTATAATACTAAAAATGGTTAATGTTAAATTAGGGTTACCTTTCTTCATTGCACTCCCCCTCATTTAATTAGCCTTTTCTTCAACTGGTACAGCATAAATAAAATCTTTTACTTTTCTATACCTTGGTATGGAAATATTTTTGTCTTGAGATAAATGAACTATATAATCATAATTTCTTAGTAACCATACCATACCTCGTTTAATTGCTAGTGCTGATTCCAGTGTATCTGGGTTTCCAATAGCTTTAATTATAATAGGTGAACTATTGGATACACCATTTATCTCTATATGATTGCCAGCACGCTCTATCTCAGTGTAAGCAGTGTATCTTAAATCGTTTATTGAGACTGCCTCTGCTCCTGCTGAATTTAAAATGCTTACAATTTGAAGTATAAGGTCTAATTCATCTACTATTCCTACATTATAGCTATCACCAAATTGAAGATCAACTGGTGGGTCATTTATTTCTAATACTATGCCAGGCCCTGTTAAATCAGTATAACCTGCTAACATTCTATACTTCATAGTATCTTTATATAAATTTTCAGCATGTACGTCTTTATCTACTTCACCTTTTTCATACATCTTAATTTTATCTTCTAGTTCTATAATTCTATTTGATTGGGATTCCCTTTCGGCTTGAACCTTTTTTAACTCCGTTGCTAATTGCTGGGCTCTTTGTACTGGTAATACTCCATCACCTACAGACTTGTTAACGGTTTTAAATTGCATGGATAAAATCAACCCTAGGAAAATGGAGACTAAAAGTAATGCAGTAAATTCCTTGACTTTTTTCATTTTATCCCTCACTTTTATCATCAATAACTAATATAGGATTATCTCCCTTATTCATTATTATCATTTTACATGGTATTTGTTTTTCTTCAATATCATTTAATATTTCATTTAAAAGCCTTAACTTATATTTTACATTATCTAGGGTACCAAAGGCAACACTAATACCATTATTTAGTTCAATATTTATATTATCTAATGTTTCCATATCAATTTCTGATGATTTTATAAGAAGTTCTGATTGTTTTGCATGAATAATAAAACTTATAATCTCATCTTTATCACTCTCTAAAAATATATTGTCACCAATCATTATATTACTTAAATCAAAGCCTATAATATTAGGTAGATCTTCTTCAATATTTTCTAATTGTTCTAATACAAATCCTTCTATATCTACTAACAACATAGTTGATATGCTTCTGGTTTGGAAAACTCCAACCCTTTCTTCTACATCAAATATTAGGGTTCTTGGTAATTTTCTTTTTATTTCCACGTCTTTTATATATGGTAATTTCAAGATATTTTCTTTTGTTAAGGATCTATTTATCTTAAAAATATTTTCGCCTTTATTAATTGATGAGGCATTTATTATGGTTTCATTATTTAATTTATAATTGCCTTGTATCTTATAATTATCTATATTGAAAATTTCACTCTTCATCATATACATGGCGGATGAAGTCAAAACTGCAATAAGTAATATTATTCTAAAAAATCGACGCCTTCTTCTTAATTTCATTTCGACTCTAGTTGGTTGTGACATTTTCTTCCACCTCAATGGTTGTCTTACTTTTATTTATAGCAGCAAAGCTGCTATATCTTCCTCTGTATGTTGGCACCTAAATTTGTTAAAGTTTCATATAAGTTTTCGTATCCTCTGTTAATATGATATATGTTTTCTACTTCCGTAACTCCTTGTGCTACTAAGCCAGCCAGTACTAGAGCAGCTCCGCCTCTTAGGTCTTTTGCAGATACTTTTGCTCCAGTCAATCCATCTACCCCTTTAATAACAGCTACTTTCCCAAATGTTTTTATATTAGCTCCCATTCTAGTCATTTCTTCACCATGTTTAAATCTATTTTCGAATATGGTTTCATTTATAATACTTGTTCCATTAGCAATAGATAGGAGAGCCATAAATTGGGCTTGCATGTCTGTTGGGAAACCAGGATATGGAAGGGTTTGTAATACTTCTATAGCCTTAATTTCTTCTGCCCCTACTACTTTAATACTATTTCCATTGGTATATATGGTAGCTCCTGTTTCTTTTAATTTTGCTATTATACTTTGTAAATGGTCTAAAATAATATTTTTTATAATTATTTCACCTTTAGTAATTCCTGCTGCTACCATATAAGTTCCTGCTACTATTCTGTCTGGTATAATATTGTATTCACAGGAATTAAGCTCTTCTACTCCTTCTATTCTAATAATACTATTACCAGCACCATTTATCTTGGCACCAGCTTTATTTAAGTAATTCTGTAAGTCTATAATTTCAGGTTCTCTTGCAGCATTTCGTAGAATAGTAGTTCCTTTAGCTGTTGTTGCAGCAAGCATTATATTTTCTGTGGCTCCTACAGATGGATAGTCTAGTTGTATTTCGCATCCCTTTAATCCTGTTGTTTTGCAATTCAAATATCCATGAGATTCTTCTATTATAGCACCCATTTGCCTAAGGCTCTTTAGATGTAAATCAATAGGCCTAGGCCCTATTTCGCATCCACCTGGGTAAGATATCTTGACTTCTTTAAACCGAGCTAGTAAGGCTCCCATTAATATAATAGAAGATCGCATTTCCCTAACTAGTTCTTCAGGCAATACCACATTATCTATGGTAGAAGAGTCAATAGCTAGATGGTTGTCCTTATATTCTAACTTTGCCCCTAAGGAAGATAATAATTTCATCATTATATCTACATCTTTTAAATTAGGTATATTTCCTATGGTACTTGTTTTGCCACTTATAACCGTTGCAGCCAAAATAGGTAAAACTGAGTTCTTTGCTCCTGTGATTTCAACTTCTCCAAATAACTTATTTCCACCTTTAATAATATACTTTTCCATACTTCCCCCTCCATTTTGCATAAATTTCATATATCTTATCTTATGCATAATGGTAAAGGTGGTTACTATTATAGGGTTAAGTTATCAATAATAGCTAATATATTTTTTCCTGCATCGTATTTTCCCATAGTCTTGCTACTTATACCCATCTTTATTAATTTTTCTTTATTATTTAGTAGTTCCATAACTGTATTATTAAATATGTCAGTATTTATATCCTTCTCCAATATAACTATACTGGCGCCTTTATCTTGAAATGCAATAGCATTATACTCTTGATGATTTTCTGCAGTATAGCCCTTGGGTATAAGTATAGATGCTACTCCTACTGCTGCAATTTCTGCTAGTGTTATAGCTCCAGCACTTGTTATAACTAGACTTGCAATATTTAATGCCTCTGGAATTTTATAAAGATAGGGTAAAATCCTAATATTTTTAGGTATAAGAATATTTTTATTTTTTACCTCTTCCATAAAATCATCATATAATCTATTTCCAGTAACATGGATTAGTTGAATATTGTTATTTTCTAAATTTGTTTCTATAAATCCTAAAATACTATCATTAAGCTTCTTTTGTCCTCCACTTCCTCCAAAAGATAGGATCAATGGTTTCCCTGCTTGAAGCTTTAATTCCTGATATGCTGATTTTTTATCTATATTTAAGATTTCACTCCGTATTGGGTTTCCTGTATTTATAACTTTTTCAGGATGTTTAAAGTATTTTTTAGCTTCATCAAAGGTAATAGCTACTTTATCTACATATCTGGAAAGTATCTTATTTGTAATACCGGGAAAGGCATTCTGTTCATGTATGATTGTAGGTATTTTTAACTTGCTTGCCATATATACCACAGGTCCACATACATAGCCCCCAGTTCCAATTACAATGTCAGGCTTAAAATCCTTTAAAATCCTTTTAGAATCATTTAGACCATGTAATAACTCCTTTGCCGCTATTAAAGATTTCTTGTTTAATTTTCTTGGCATGCCTTTTACCCTAATAGTTTTAAAATCATAACCTTCCCTTGGTACTATTTCAGCCTCTAATCCAGTCTCTGTCCCAACATATAATATTTCTGCATCAATATATTTATCTTTAATTTCTTTTGCTATGGCTAGGGCTGGATATATATGCCCTCCTGTCCCTCCACCTGCAATTAAATATTTCATCTGATCAACTCCTGTCCAATTTAGCAAACCTAGATATATTTAGGAGTATCCCTATGGCTCCCATATACATAGCTAATGAGGTTCCACCAAAACTAATAAAAGGTAGAGTAATTCCTGTAGTTGGTAATGAAGATGTAACTACCCCTATATTCATTAAGGATTGTACTGCTACTAAAGCTACTATTCCTGTAGCTAACATACTTCCGAACAAGTCATCTACTTTTAGAGCAATTATTATTCCTCTCCATATAACTAACATAAATAATAACAAGACTGTAACAGTGCCTAATAGGCCTAGCTCTTCTCCAATTATAGCAAATATAAAATCATTATATGCTTCAGGTATATAGGCAAACTTTTGTCTGCTTTTTCCAAGTCCCAATCCAAATAACCCCCCTGAACCAAGGGCATATAAGGATTGAACAGCCTGCCAACCAGTATCCATCTTGTCAGCAAAAGGGTCTTTAAATGCAATTATTCTTTCTAATCTATGTTCTTTACCTGGTGTCATTACTGCAACATATATTAAACCTGCTCCACCGGCTGCCATGGCGGCTAAATGAGTTAGTCTCATACCAGCTATAAAAAACATACTTATCATTGTACCAGCTAAAGTAACAGTGGTACCTAAGTCATTTTGTGCGTATATAAGTCCGCAGGAGATTCCAATATACATTAGAGCTGGAATAGTTCCTTGAAATAAGGTTCCAATCTTATCTTTTTTATTTGTTAAAAACCAAGCAAAAAATATTATGGAACCAAGTTTAATAATATCTGAAGGCATAATTGTAGTAAATCCTAAATTTATCCATCTTCTTGCCCCTTTAAGTTTCATACCTAATGGGCTGAAAATAAGTAATCCAGAGATAATTGCGAATATATAAATTGGTATAGCCAATTTTTTATAATATTTATAGTCAAAATTCATACAAAATATCATTAGTATAAAACCGGCTATAGTTGCTGATACCTGTTTTCTTAAAAAACGATAACCGTCATCAAATTTTGTCATGGCTTCAGGCCAAGAGGCGCTAAATACCATTATTATTCCAATAAATACTAAGAGCATTGTTCCAAGCAGAAGTGTGAAATCAACAGCTTTTCTTTTCTTATTCTTCTTTGATTTCTCCATAATAATCCTCCTTTAGCCTATTTACTATGCTCTTAAAATGATTTCCTCGTTCTTCAAAGTTTTTATACATATCCCAACTAGCACAGGCTGGTGATAATAAAATATTATCTCCCTTGTGACTTAATTTATATGCTAAAGTAACTGCCTCATCCATATGGTCTACTGTATAAATTGCATTGTAATTATGTTTTAATGCTGCATCTTTTATTTGCTCTTTTGTTTGACCAAGAAGAATCAGGGCTTTAACTTTATTGTTAAAGGATAGGATTAGTTTATCGAATTGAGAATCTTTGCTATATCCACCTGCTATAAGGATAATCCCATCATTAAATGATTCTATTGCTTTGATTGA
>CAZAGS010000012.1:0-17687 GCA_964484955.1 uncultured Tissierellaceae bacterium | reverse complement strand
ATATTTAATAATTATGTCTTCACCATCTATATAAATTCCTGACTTCAAAATCTTCCTTGTGCTAAAGGCAATAATGTTGCTTTGTGCCTTAATGTTTCTAAGTATTTCATCATCATAGTTTAATACTAAATAATCATTATAATCTTGGTTTGCAAATATCTTTAATTTAGATGCTATATAATTTTCATAAGATTCATGCCAATCTACATGATCTGGACTTATATTTAGGATTAAAGAAACTTTTGGTTTGAAATACTCTGTATGTTCTAATTGAAAACTAGAGCTTTCTACCACAAATATATCTTCTGCTTTTGCATGGATAATACTTTCTAAAATTCCTATTCCAATATTACCAGCTAGATATGTATTGAAGTTGTTCCTTTTGAATATTTCACCAACTAAAGTTGTTGTTGTAGTTTTCCCATTAGTTCCTGTAATTGCTATAATATTTTTAGTAGGACTTATTCTATAGGCTAATTCAATATCTGTTATTAACTCTATATTTTCTTTTACAGCCTTTTGGATTAATCTTGCTCTTGGTGGTATTCCCGGACTTTTTATAATCAAATCATATGGGGCTAAATCTAAATCATCTATGTGAAAGTATTTTTTGCATGGAATATAGGATATGCTCCTAAGCATATCTTTAAATTCACTTTCAGCCTTGCTGTCAGTGATACTTATATTAGCCCCTAATTTATCTAGGGCTTTTATAGTGGATAAGCCAGATATTCCCATACCTATAATCAATACATTCTTATTTTTTAACTCCATATAATAATCTCCCCTATTAAAATAAGCTTAGAACTCCAATTAAGCAAAATACAACTGTAGCTAAATAAAATACAACTACTACAGTGGTTTCTTTCCATCCTTTATGTTCAAAGTGATGGTGAAGTGGACTCATTAAAAACACTCTTTTTCCAGTTAGTTTAAACCATATAACTTGTATTATTACACTTAGGGTTTCAATAAAATAGATTCCACCAACAATAGGCAATACTAAAGGAAGATTTAAGAGTATTGCTATTGCAGCCACTGCACCACCTAAAGCCATAGACCCTGTATCACCCATGAATATTTTAGCTGGATAGGCATTGTGTACCAAAAATCCTAAGCAAGCTCCTGTTAATGCTGTAGAAAATATTGATATACTTCCCATCCCCCAGTATAAGGCAACCAAACCAAAGAAGGACAGAACTATAAGTGTAACGCCAGAGGCTAAACCATCTAAGCCATCTGTAAGATTTACACTGTTTACAGTACCTACAACTACAAAAACTATAAAAGGTATATAAAGTATCCCTAGGTCTAAATATTGATTATTTAAAAATGGTATAATCACCTTTGTTCCTAAAACAGAGGTATTTGATTGATAAACAGCTAATATAATTGCTAATAATATTTGGCCTATTAGCTTCTGATAGGCTCTTAAACCTAGGTTTCTTTTCATTACAACTTTTATATAATCATCAATAAATCCAATAAGACCAAATCCAAATGTAGCAAGAATTAATATATAAGTGTCTTTAGTCATAATATTGGAAGTTAATACTGTTATAATAAGTGCAGTAAATATTATAATTCCACCCATAGTAGGTGTTCCAGTTTTAGATAAATGGCTTTGTGGTCCTTCTTCCCTTATACTTTGACCTATATTAAACTTTCTTAATAAAGGAATCACAATTGGTCCTAAAATAAGTGTAATAAAAAAAGCTATAATAATCGTTCTTGCTATATCTATATATTCTATCATCGTACTCTCCTCTCTGGTGACTTGCTATTTTGTGCATATTAAATTTTCTATTACTTTTCTTTCATCTAAGTCATATATTGTATCACCTATAATAGTATAAGTCTCATGACCTTTTCCTGCAAGTAAAATGATATCATTTGTTTTAGCAATTTTAAATGCATATTCAATAGCTTTTTTTCTACTAACTATAGTAATATACTCTATTTTTGTCTTTTTAATTCCTACTTCTATGTCATTAATTATTTTTAATGGGTCTTCAAATCTTGGATTATCTGATGTAATAATTGCAAAGTCAGCATTTTCTCCTGCTATTTGTCCCATTTGGGGTCTTTTAGTCCGATCTCTATTTCCACCAGCACCAAATACAACTATTACTCTAGCCTTGGCTAGAGGTTTAATTGTTTTTAAAACTTTTTCTAATCCATCTGGTGTATGGGCAAAATCTATGATTATTGTAAAATCTTTATTTATTTTAAGTATTTCAAACCTTCCTGGTACATTGGCAATTGACTCTAGCCCACTTTTTATTGTATTAATACTTACAGACATAGAATATGCACATGTGGCAGCTGCTAATGCGTTATATACACTAAATTCACCTGCCGTATTAAGGCTGATTTCTATTTTATCACTTGGTGTGTTTAATAAGAATTTTGTTCCATTAATAAAATATTGGATATCTGTAGCATAGACATTTGCTTTTTCTTTTATACTATAAGTTAATATTCTTCTGTTGGGTGAAAAAGTCTTTATTAACCTTTTACCATAGTCATCATCTATATTTATTATATGGGACCCAATAGTATAATAAAATAGCTTTTCCTTGCTTAAATAGTAATTTTCCATATCCTTATGATAATCTAGATGATCTACAGATAAATTTGTAAATACTGCAGAATAAAAATCTATATATTCAGCTCTTTTAAGGGCTAAGGCATGGGAAGAAACTTCCATAACACAGTATTCTATGCCATTTTCTAGCATTTGGGCTAAGTATCTTTGTATTAATAAGGCATCTGGGGTTGTATTGTCTAATTTTAATTGTATATCTCCTATTTTCCCGCCTATAGTACCTATTATAGCAGTTTTTTTATTATTATTTTCTAATATAGATTTTAAATAGTAGGAAGTTGATGTCTTTCCATTGGTGCCTGTAATTCCAATTAACTTAATTTTCTTACTTGGGTCACCATAAAAGTTTCTTGAAAACCAGGCCAGTGCATCTGTGGAATCCTTAACTTTTATTATAGTTAGGCCTTCTATCGCTTCTTTATAATCTTCTAATAATATTGCAATGGCGCCGTTCTTAATAGCTTCTCCTATATATTTATGACCGTCAACTTTAAATCCCTTTTGTGCTATAAAAATATCACCTGCTTTTATTTTTCTTGAATCGTGATTTATTCCCTTTATTTCTACATTTATTTCTCCATAAACATTCTCTATAGGATAATTTCCAACAATATCCCTAAGAATCATACCAAAACACCTCCTAATGCCTAATAATCAAGTAAAAGGCAACTTATAAAGTCGCCTTAAACCTATTATCTATTAGTTTCAGAAAACTCAATACTAATTTTAGTATCTGAGTTTATTTTTTCTCCTGGATTTGGTTCTTGTTTAATAACTCTACCGTTTCCAGTTAAGGTGTATTGTTGATTCATCTCATCTAATATTTTAATTGTTTCTTCTTTGCTTTTGTCAATTAAATATGGCATGGTAATATTTGTTTCTTCTTTAATATTTAGATATAAATCGATAATGGAACCTTTTAAAACTTCTAAACCTGGTTTTGGAAATTGGTCTATTACCATTGATTCATCCGTAATTTCTGAGTACTCTGTAGTATATTTTAGTCCTAAATTAGTTAAGGTCTTACCCGCTTCTCCAATTTTTATATTTCTAACATCTGGTACAATAACTTTTTCTATTAGTTTATCCTTATCTTCCTCTGTAAAAGTAGTTGGAATTTCTAAATAGTTTAAAGTTTCTTCTAGGACAGTTTTAGCTATAGGAGCAGCAACAGAACCACCATAATATACTCCTGTCCCCGGTTCATCTACAATTACAATCATAGCAATTTGAGGATTGTCTATAGGAGCAACTGCAACAAATGATCCAATATACTTATTTGGTGCATATACTCCATTAATTACTTTTTGTGCAGTTCCTGTTTTTCCTCCAACCCTATAACCTGGTATTTGTGCCCTAGTTCCAGAACCTTTGCTAACTACTGTTTCCAACATACTTAGCATGGTTTTTGATGTATTTTCTGAAATTACTTTTCTAAGAACTTCAGGCTCAAAACTTTCTACTATATTACCTTCATAATCTATAAGTTTACTTACCAGCCTAGGCTTCATTAAATTTCCTCCATTAACAATGGAAGATAGTGCATTTACCATTTGAATTGGTGTAACTGCAATACCATGGCCATAAGACATAGTTGCTAAATTAATATCTTTAATTACCTCTGCATTATATGGAATTATTCCTTTTTGTTCTCCTGATAGTTCAACTCCACTTTTTTCACCAAAACCAAAGCCTTTAACATATTTATAAAACTTATCCTTTCCCAAATTGGCTCCTGCATTTACAAATACAATATTACAAGAAACATCGAATCCTTCTTTAAAATTTAAAGCTCCATGTGGATTATACCATCTAGCACACTTTAGGGTTCTTCCCTGTACTTTTATAGTTCCACCGCAAAAGTAATGGGATTCCGGAGATGTGGTATTTTCCTCTAAGGCAGCTGCAGCTGTTATAACTTTAAAGGTTGACCCTGGTTCATAAATATCACTTATGGCATAATTTCTCCACATTTCAAACCATTTATTTTGTAGTTCTTCTTGAGGTAATTCTTTCCATATATTTTGGATGTTTTCATCTATTGGTATTCGAGGAGAATTTAGATCATAATCATAATCCCCCTTAGTAGTCATGGCTAATATATCTCCATTATTAGGATCCATCATAATAATAGAAACATTTTTGGCTTTATTTACTATACGGCCTTCTTCAGCAGCTTTTTCTGCAAAATGCTGTATGGTTTCATCTATAGTAGAAACTATAGATAATCCGTCTTTAGCATCATATATCTTTTCTCCATCATATGGCATTTGTCTATTTGCTGCATCAGTAGTCCTTACCCATTTACCTGGTATTCCAGTTAAGTAATTTTCATAACTATTCTCAAGTCCATATTGACCCACATTATCAACATTGGTAAATCCTAAAATACTAGTTGCAAAATTTCCGTAAGGATAGTATCTTTTATTATCATCTACTATAGAAATTCCCCTTAAATTTAATTGCCTAAGTTCATTGGCTTCTTCTCTTGTAACCCATTGCTTAATCCTCTCTGACATCCTCTTTTTAGTAAGCTTTTCATATAGTAATTCTTCGTCCATTTGGAGTACGGATGCTAAAGTTTTAGCTGTACTATGTGGATCCTTTATATCTGATGGATAGGCCCATATGGTGGATGCACTAATGCTGATTGCAAGTTTTTTACCTTTTCTATCATAGATTATTCCTCTTCTTGATTTTATATCTATGGCTTTCGTCCACTGTTCTAAGGCACCCTTTTTCAATTCTTCGCTTTTATAAATTTGTAAGTACCCTAGTCTTCCTATTAATAAAGCTACTAAAATCAATACTGCTATAAGTATAAATTTTAATCTAACTTTAGAAGATTTACTAGGTTTAATCAAATTTAAAACCTCCTAAAATAAAAATGTAAATAAATTAAGCACTTTTTTTAACTGAGAAGTAATAGAAAATTCCTCAACTGTATTTATAGGACTTTCATTTAGTGATAAATATACTATTTGACCTTCACCAGGATAAGTCATACCTAATTTATTTATTGCATCCTCTGATATTTTTAATGATGACTTTACATTTTCTAAATCACCAATTAAATTCATCTTTTCTTTTTCCAAGTCCACTTTATGTTTTTCTAATCGATTAAGTTCTAGCCTAGTATTGGTTAGCTGGGCATATCTTGATAATATAAATAAGCTGGTAACTAAAACTATAATTGCAGTAAAAATAAATAAAATTTTAATCAGTGCATGTAGGTTATTTTTTTTCTTAGCTTTTCTATTTATATTTGGTTTTCTTTGTATATTTTCTACTGGATAATCCGGGTAATTCAGTTCTGCTCTTGCTAACAATTTATTCTCCCCCTTTATCTTTTAGAACCTTATATTTTTTCAGCTATTCTAAGTTTTGAAGATCTTGATCTTGGATTTTGTCTTATTTCTTCTTCTGTAGGTACTATAGGTTTTCTTGTAATTATCTTAATTTCTCTACGTTTTTCACATATACATTGTGGAAACTCTGGTGGACAAATACAATCTTTATATAATTCTCTAAAATAATCTTTTACAATTCTATCTTCTAAAGAATGGAATGTAATTATTAGTAATCTACCTCCAGGATTTAAAAGTCCAACCATTTTTTCTATAGAATTTTTTAATACATCTAATTCCCTATTAACTTCAATACGTATGGCTTGAAATGTTTTTTTAGCAGGGTGATTACCCTCCATTCTAACAGCTTTAGGTATGGCCTTTTTTATAGCTGTAACTAACTCTAAAGTTGTATCAATAGGCTTGTCTTGCCTTTCATTTACAATAAATTCAGCAATTCTCTTTGCCCATCTATCTTCTCCATAATCAAATATTATTTGTTCTAGTTCCTTTTCACTATAGTTATTAACAATGTCCCAGGCAGTTATAGGGCCAGTTTTGTCCATTCTCATATCTAAAGGTGCATCATTATGATAGGAAAATCCTCTTGATTCTTCGTCTAATTGATGGGATGATACTCCAATATCCAATAAAATTCCATCAACTTTTGGGATCCCTAAATCAAGTAGAACCTTGTCTATATTCTCATAATTATTATGAACTAAAATAACATTTTCTCTATATGGTGATAAAACCTCTTCTGACTTTTTAAGTGCATTGAGATCTTGGTCAATTCCTATTAACTTGCCACTTGTTAGTCTTTTGGCAATTTCTGAGGAATGTCCTGCGCCCCCTAGAGTTCCATCAACATATATTCCATCAGCTTTAATATTCAAATTATGGATTATTTCTTTAAGAAGTACAGGTGTGTGTTGAAAATTCATTTAATCCCCTCCGTTTATATTCCCAACTCTGCCATAGATTCAGCTATAGTTTCATAGGATAAATTATCTTCATCAATATAGTTATCCCACTGATCCTTGCTCCAAATTTCTATACGAGTTGAAACTCCAATAATTACTGCTTCTTTATCTAATTTTGAATGGTCTCTTAGATTAGTAGGAATTAATACTCTGCCCTGCTTATCTAATGTTGATTCTGAAGCACCAGAGAAGAAAAATCTAACAAATGCTCTTGCATCTTTATTTGTAAGTGGTAGTGTCTTTAATTTTTCTTCTAAGATTTGCCATTCACTTTTAGGATATACAAAAAGACAGTTATCAAGCCCCTTAGTCATTACAAATTCAACGCCTAAGTCTGCTCTAAATTTTGATGGAATTATTATTCTGCCCTTTTCATCTAATGAATGTTGGTGTTCACCAATAAACATCAGTATCCCCACCTTTTCAGAAATAATTAACCACTTCACTCCACTTTACTCCACATTATGTATATTCTACACTACTTTAGTAAATCCTTCCACATATATTATATATTTCATATAATTTTTAGGACTAAAGTCCTGTTTATCTATATTTCGACACTAAGGGATAAAAAAAAGCAAAAAAAAGAAAAACCAGAGACATTATTCTCTGGTTTTCCACAGTTTTCTTCTTTTGTAAAAGATATAAGACCCTATTAATATAGTTAATAGACTTATAAGTTGTGCTACTCTTATAGGTCCCCACATCAAACTGTCTGTTCTAAGACCTTCAATAAAGAATCTAGCTAGTGAATATAATATTAAATACATAAGGAATACTTCACCATTTTCTTTGGCCTTTTTCCGACTAAAATATAATAGAAAGAAAAATACTAATAAATTCCAAATTGATTCATATAAAAATGTTGGATGTACTTTTACACCATCTACTATTATTGCCCAAGGTAGATCTGTAGGACGACCATAGGCTTCTTGATTAGCATAATTGCCCCATCTACCTATAGCTTGACCCAATATTAAACTTGGTGCAGCAATATCCACTAATATCCATGGATTTTGCTTTTTAACTTTTGAAAATATTATTACTACTAAAACAGCTGCTATAATTACCCCATGTATTGCTAGGCCACCATTTCTAATATTAAAGGCTTCAATAGGGTTTTCCCTATATAGATCCCAAGAAAATATTACATAATATATTCTAGCCCCTACTATGGCGGCAGGTATAGCATAAAGCAGTAAATCAATAAAAGTATCTTCTTCTAAGCCTTTTCTTTTGGTCTCCCTTAAAGCTAATATAGTGCCTATAATAACTGCAGATGCAATCAATAGCCCATACCACCTAATAGGTAGACCAAATAGATAAAAAGCAATTGGGTCCATTATTAGACCACCTCCATTTCCAATTAATTGTTTTAGTATACCATATATCTATTTATTTTTCTATGACTCTACAGGTTTTATAATAGATAGAACTAAATTATCTTTGCTTAGATGTGTTTCAAATCTATGGATTAAATCTTGGAATTCTATAGTTTCGATTAGGCTTAGGTAATCTAATAGGTTGAAATCATCAAAGTATAAGTCTACAAAGTTGTTTGCAATAAATTCTATAGAGTTTAGTCCCATTATAAAACTGCCAAGATTCTTTCTTTTTATTCTATTAAAGTCTTCTTCTTTTAAAACTTCTTCTATAGGTCTATTTATTAGTTTTACAATCTCCTCAAATACCAGTTCTGGGTTTGGTGATTGACCTGCAATCAAAGAGTGCCCATAAGTCTCCTTGCCTGTATAATATGAACCAAAGTTACCATCTATTAATCCTTCTTCATATAGCTCCTTATAAAATACAGAGCTTTGGCCTACTAACATTTCTAAGATAAAATTTGTTATACTATCCTTTTTGACTTGTTCCTTACCTGTCAAACCTAATTCATAATCTTTAAATCCAATATAAAACAAGGGTACAGCGGTCTCCATATTTTCAATTATTATGGATTCACCCACTTCATTTGGTTCAACAGGAAATCTTCTTTCTATCTTTTCTACTATTCTACTGTTTGGTTTTTCTATTTTATTTATAGTTTTCATAATTTCATCAAAAGATAGATCTCCTATTACAAATAAGACCATATTGGATGGATTATAAAAAGTATTATAACAGGTGGTTAATAGTTCCTTAGTTATGGGCTGAATTGTCTCTACTGTTCCAGCAATATCTATTTTAACTGGATGATTTATATACATAGTTTTTAAACAATTGAAAAACACTTTCCAATTAGGATTGTCTTCGTACATCATAATTTCTTGTGCAATTATTCCTTTTTCCTTTTCCACATTCTCATCAGTTAAATATGGATTCTGTACAAAATGAACTAGTAATTCTAAATTTTCATAAAAGTTGTCTGTACAATTAAATAAATAGGAGGTTTGATTGAAATTGGTGAAAGCATTTACATTTGCTCCTAATTTAGAAAAACGATCAAAAATATTTTGATCAGGTTCTTCAAATAATTTATGCTCTAAAAAATGAGCAATTCCTTCAGGTACTCTTATCTCCTCACTTGAACCTAAGGGTACAAAAGTATTGTCAATAGAGCCATAATTTGTTGAAAATATAGCGTATTGCTTGGTATATCCCCGCTTAGGCATAAAAAATACTTTTAGTCCTCCTTCAGTTTGATCAAATAAAACTTTTTCTTTAATTTTTTCATTAATGTATTCTCCGCTTTTCATTTTACACCTCTTTATTTCTTTTTGTTTTTCATGAAATAGATTGTATCTGGGACAATTTTATTAGAAGCCTGGATTATCTCTTCCTTAGTTACCTTTTCAAAATCTACAATAATTTGTTCTAGTGTTCTAGAATCTTCTGATAAGATTTGACTAAAAAAGAATTCCGATATTAAGAATATACTATCTTTTATTGATTCAGTTGACGTTCTTATGGATTTTTTAGATACATCTATATCCTCTTCTGTAAATATTCCTGCTTTCATATCTTCAATTTGTTTTCTAATTATCTCAATTGTCTTTTGAAAATTCTCAAATTCTATACCAGAATCTATTAACATAATGGAATTGTATTTATATACTTTTGAGCCTATATAATATGCTAAACTGGCTTCTTCCCTTACATATTTAAATAATTTTGAATTCGGTCCTCCGCCTAATATATCACTGGCAATTATAAGTCCATTGTAGAGTTTGTCATGGTAAGGAATTCCTGCTCTATAGCCTATTACTAACTTACCTTGATTTATATCAAACTCTTCATCTATCATATTTTTGGTTTGTACAGAAGCAATTACCTTTTCCTTTGGTATATTAACTATTTCTTTTCTTTCAATGGCTATGTTAGTTTTCAGATATTCTATAAAGTCTTCATCATAGTTACCTACATAAAATATTTCTATAGGACTTGTTTCTAATACCATTTTATAGTGTTCATATAAATCCACTTCATCAATATTATCTAAATCTTCTATATAACCTAAAGTAGCTATGGAAAATTTTTCTTTCTTACACATTTCTTCTATACATCTTTCAATGGCGTATGATCTTTTATCATTTATTTTACTTTGAATCCTTCTTTTTAATACTTCCTTTTCTCCAGAAACATATTCAGCTTTAAATGAATCATTAACCTTTAAAGGTTCATAAATTATTTCTTTTAACATTTCTATGGTTTCATAATTATACCTATTGTCCCCTAAATAATCCCCATTTGCCCATTCCATAGTAAACCGTAATATATGCCTATGACCTCTTTTATTAATAGATGCGCTGAAGTTAGAACCATATAGTTCCTCTAATTTCTTTTGTATTTCTAAACTATTTGGATAGTTTTGAGATCCCCGCTTTAATACTAAAGGAATTAGAGCATTTTTTGTTACCTCATCTCTATTTAAAGGCCTTATAAAATACCAGCTCAATAAAGAAGATTTAAATTTTTCTGTTTTTATGGCATTTAAATAAATTCCATTTCCTAATTTAATTCTTTCTGATTTTAAATCCATATTTTCCCTCCTAATAAACCTATATTTTTAATATACCCTAAAATATTATAGTTACTTATTATATTATGAATCCTATACAATATAATTACTAAAAAGAAGGGATAAAATAAAACCCTGATTCGGGTTTTATTATTCCTTTTTAACTTTATCTAATATTTTATTTATTTCAACAATATAATTATCGTAAGGTTCGCCTCCTAATAATCCAATTATTATCTCATTAAGTTGGCTAAAATTTTTCTCCTTTTCTGTAATGTAAACTTCTGTAATTTGTGAATCAGTTTCCTTAACTTTACTTTGAATAAATTCTCTTAATTCTCCATCCAAATCTTTATCATAGGCCAGGAGAACTCCAACTACTGCTATATCATTAAAAACAACAGTAACCGAATCATCAATGCCAAATAATTCAACAATTGAATTGGATATGTTTTCTGATCTCTCTAAGACTTCCTTATCTAATCCACCAACTTCCATTGATTCCTGTGAGCTTTGATTTTCTATTTCCGCATTATTAATTTTATTATCATCCCTTACACAGGCTATTTGTAGTATCAAGGATAATAATATGGCAAATACAATAATCTTTTTCATATAATCCCTCCTTATCATATCATTTCAATATTTCCAAATTTTATAACAAGAAGTAGAAAATATTTTTTTATTGACAACAAAAAAAGGCCTAGGCCTTTTTTTAGTTTATTTAACTATTTTTATTCCTGAACTTGTTCCTAATCTAGTGGCTCCTGCTTGGATCATAGCCTTAGCAGTGTCTAAATCTCTAACTCCACCAGATGCCTTGATTTCCATATTATCTCCTACCACTGACTTCATCAGCTTAACATCATCTACTGTGGCTCCGCCTGTAGAAAAACCAGTAGAAGTTTTAACAAAATCTGCTTTAGCTTCTAAAGATAATTGGCAAGCCATTTTCTTTTCATCATCAGTTAATAAAGAGGTTTCAATAATTACTTTAACTATAGCCTTTCCATCTGCTGCCTTAACTACTGATTCAATATCCTCTTTTACTAAATCATAATTCTTATCTTTTAGTGCACCTATATTAATTACCATATCTACTTCATGGGCACCCTTTTTAATTGCATCTATAGTTTCAAAAGCTTTTGATTCTTTAGTATTTGCTCCTAATGGAAAACCAATAACTGTTGCTACTTTTACCTTGCTGTCTTTTAATAATTCACTACAATACTCTATATGACATGGATTTACACATACTGCTGCAAAGTCATATTCTATAGCTTCTTGGCAAAGTGTTTTTATCATTTCACTTGTTGCATCTGCTTTTAAGATGGTGTGATCTATCATAGATGAGATAGTTCTCATATTATACACCTACTTTAATTAATTCTACTAAATCACCATTTTTAAGGCCACATGCGTTTCCTTCTTCTATATCTACATGCATTTCTAATGCAAAGTCCTTATGAGCTCTAACTAATACATTTTCAAAAGTTAATCCTCTAGGTCCACTTACTCTAACATTAACTATGTCGTTATCTTTAACACCAAATCTTTCAGCATCTGATGTATGCATATGAATATGTCTAGCCGCTACAATAATACCTTCGTGAATTTCTACTTCACCTTTTGGTCCAACTATTTTAGCACCTGGAGTATCAACAATATCTCCTGAATTTCTTACTACAGGTTTTACTCCTAATGCAAATGCATCTGATACAGATAGTTCAAATTGAGTTTTACTTCTAACTGGTCCTAATATTCTTACACCTTTTAAAGTTCCTTTACTTCCTACTACATCTACTTTTTCTTCACAGGCATATTGTCCTGGTTGTGATAAATCCTTAAATTTCCTTAATTCATAACCTTCACCAAATAATATGTCTAAATCTTTTTGACTAACATGAATATGTCTGTTTGATAATCCTACTGGTAATGTATTTTTCATAATTTCCTCCTAATATTTTATATTAATCTAATTATATAACTTAACTTTTTTAAAATCAAATATTAACCACAATTTTACTTAAATCATTATAAAAATTTGGATAGCTAATATCTATACAAGAATGATTTTCAATCTTTGAAGCTTCTGAACTACTTAGAGCAGCTATAGTTAGGGCCATGGCAATTCGGTGGTCATTGTGACTATTTAATATATTTCCTTTTAAATTTTGTCCACCTTGAATAATTAATCCATCATCTAATTCTTCAATTTTACAATTCATTTTCCTTAACTCGTTTGCAATAGCATGTATCCTATTTGTTTCCTTATATTTTAATTCCTCTGCATTTCTTATTATAGTTTGCCCTTTTGCAAAAGCTGCGGCTACTGCTATAATTGGTATTTCATCTATTAATGTTCCAATAATATCACCCTGTAAGACTATTCCATGTAATGGTTTATAGACCACTTTTATATCCCCATATACTTCATTGTTTTTAATATTTTCATTAAATATTTCAATTGATGCTCCCATGGATTTTAAGACTTTGACAATTCCAGTTCGGCTTGGATTTAAACCTACATCTTTAATAACTAAAGAAGAACCTTCTAAAATACAGGCTGCCACTATGAAGAAAGATGCAGAAGAAATATCTCCTGGTACAAATATATCTTTACCTATTAGTTTGGAATCACCTACAATAGATGTTTCACTAAAGTTGTATTTTATATCAGCACCTAAGTAAGCTAACATTCTCTCTGTATGATCTCTACTTATCTTTTTTTCATATATATTTGTTCTTCCACTACTATATAGAGCTGCTAATAGTATGGCAGATTTAACTTGAGCACTTGCCACAGGAAGAGTATAATCAATGGATTTTAAATTCTTTGAAGGATTTATAAGTAAAGGGGGATAATTATCATCAATGCCACTAATATGAACCCCCATTAATCTTAAGGGGTCTATAATCCTTTTCATAGGTCTTTTATTTAATGAACTGTCTCCTATGATTTTAGATGAAAATTCTTGTCCTCCTAACAATCCAGCTAAAAGTCTCATAGTAGTCCCAGAGTTTTGGCAATCTAAGGTCTTTGCAGGCATTTTAAGACCCTTTAATCCCACCCCCTTTATAGTTACCCTGTTTTCTTGTTTATCCACTGCTATATCTACCCCAAGGGCCTTAAAGCAATCTATAGTCCTTAAGGTGTCATCAGAAAACAATATATTATCAACAAGTGTGATTCCTTCGCTAATAGAGCCTAATATTATTGCTCTATGAGAAATAGATTTATCTCCTGGCACTTTAATTTCACCTATTAACTTTGCTTTACCTTTGATTTCCAATAAGTTCCCTCCTATCTAGTGGTTAAATAATCTATATATGAATTATAATTTCTTTTTAGTTCTTCTAAAGAATCTCCACCAAATTTATTTAACATTTCATTAGCTAGAACCAAGCTAATCATAGACTCTGCTACTATACTAGCAGAAGGCACAGCACATACATCTGATCTTTCTGATAGGGCATACTCTGCCTTCTTTGTTAAGATATTTATAGTTCTTAATGGTTTTCTAAGTGTTGGTATAGGTTTCATATGAATTTTTATAACTATGTCCTCTCCATTAGAAATACCTGCTTCTATGCCTCCAGCATTGTTGCTAGTTCTTGAATAAGTTTCATTGTAAATGATTTCGTCATGATATGCTGAACCATAGGTAGAAGAGCTTCTAGTCCCTAAACCAAATTCTACTGCCTTGATACCAGGAATGCTAACTAAAGCAGCTGCAAGTAAGCCATCTAATTTTTTATCCCAATGGCTATGACTACCTAAACCAATAGGTACATTTTTTACAATTAATTCTATTATGCCGCCTAGGGTATCACCACTTTCTATAGAATTATCAATAGCTATAAGCATTGCTTCATGTGCTTCTTCATCAATTACTCTAAGACTTGAATTCTCACAATTTCTTAGCTCATCTATAGTAATTCCACTATAATAATCTTTAGTGCTTATTACATTAGCAATTCCTAGTACATGACTATATACTTCTATTTTAAATTCATTTAATAATAATTTACATATTGAACCTAATGCAACTCTCATGGCAGTTTCTCTTGCAGATGCCCGTTCTAAAATGTTTCTTCCACCTTCTTGGTTATACTTCAAAGTCCCTACCAAATCACCGTGACCTGGTCTAGGTGTATATACTTCTGGTGTATCAATATTTGTAGCTTTATTTTTAATATAAATTGATATAGGAGCTCCTGTTGATTTATTGTTACTTATTCCTGACAAAATATAAGCCTTGTCCCCTTCAATTTTCATTCTTTCAGATCTTCCATAGCCAGCTTGTCGCCTTTTTAATTCATTATTAATAAAATCCTGATTTACATATAAATTAGCTGGCATACCTTCTATTATTCCTGAAAGACCATCTCCGTGAGATTCTCCACCAGTTAAAAATCTTATCATTTAATCCCTCCTTGCATAGAAAACTTCTACCTGTGAAGGTAGAAGTCTTTATTATTTATTATGTCGCTTTCAATATTTTTAAACAAATCTGATAAATCACTTCTATTTCCTACAGTTGTTTTGTCTGTATTGGAAATAAAACAATTGCCTATATATTTTGCATTTACGGCACGAAAGAAAAAATCCATAACCGCTATACAACCATTAAATTGGTCGTAGGTAAAAGGTGCACCACCTACAGATAAAAATATTCCTTTTCTATCTTCATTTCTTTTATATTCTTGTCCCAATGCATATTTTAATGACCAATACCTTTGGCACCTATCTATCATACTTTTGGTTAAACCATTAACTGAATTAAAATATACTGGGGCTGCTACAACTATAATTTGACTGGCGTCTATAGTATCATATAATTCACTCATATGGTCCTTTTTAACACAAGTTCCAGTTCTATTACAATATTCGCATCCCGAACAATTACTAATGTCCAAATCCTTTAAATATACTTTATTTATAGTAAATTCATCTTTATTTAAATTATCTAAAAAAGAATCTAATAAATTGTCAGTATTCTTATTTTTTCTGGGACTACCCATTATTGCAAGAACTTTTTTCATAAGATCCTCCTAAGTGTTAATTATGCCTTTAAGATATTTTATTAATGTAATTATTATTATACTTTGTAGGGTTATATTTGGTACTATCATTATAAGTCTAGGTACAAATAGTGCTAAAAATCCTTTTCCAAACATTGATGATAGCCAAATAGTATTAAGCCCAAGTGAAATTACAATAAAGCATAGACTAACAGCTACAACAATATTAATTTTGGAGTATTTCTTTTCATAGCTTTCTTGTTGTTTAAATATTAAAAATAATAAGCCAGGAATTACCCCCCACATAATAGAGCTTAAAGTAAATCCTGGATGAAAAGCTCCCTGAGGATTAATAAGAACTCCTATTATATCAGCAGCTAGTCCACTTATTCCTCCTACTATAGGACCAAATAACATACCACTCATTATAAGTGGTACTTCTCCAAAACTTAGACGTATAGCTGGAATGCCTCCTGCTACTGGTAAGAAATAATAGAGAAATCTAGTTAATACTATTGATATTGCTGTTAAAAATGAAGCTTTAACCAAAATTCTTGTGTCCATAATATTGCTACCCTTTTTACCATTTTTCATCTTTATTCTCCTTTCTTTGTTAGTAACAGTCGTCTGTCACATCAAAGAAAAGGCTATCTTTAATGGTCTAGCGGATGCGGTAAAAAATCGCAGAAAATATTCTTTCGTTTAAAGGCAACTTCCCATCCTTTAACACTTTACGCTTTTTACCTACTCTGTCTTCTAACGGGTTTATTATACAATAATCCATTCATTAAGTAAATGGCTATTATCTATTTAATCTAATATGTTCAGATATTTTATACCCACTTAAGCTTGTAGCAATCACAAAGACTAGTATGCTCATTATCTTGTAGTATATTGAATACTTAACTACAAAGGAAATTAAGTAAAATACAATAAATATTCCATATAGTTGAAAAAGCTTTCTTTTATTTATAGTCCTAATTTCAGTTTTCAGCTTATTTCTCCTATCTATATGCCTATCTATAATATAATTCTTTATCTCCTCCTCAGTAGGATATCTATTTAAATATTTTAATATATCTTTAATATTATCCAAATCCAATAATATAATCTTTGAATCTTCCTTTACATCATCTCTAAAATAAGAATTTGTAATTAAAATCCCTTCATCTAATTTTAAATTTTGCATTTCTCTCATAAACATATCTAAATCTCTCATTGTTACCTTTTCATCCATAGGTATCTTCATACATTTTACACCGTATTGTTCATTATCTATTGTTCCTATTAAATCTAATGGCATCCTACTATACTGAAAATCCGTATTATAGTACTCATCTAATATTAATTTTATATAATTTACAAATCCATCTTTGTTTAAATGGTTTATTTCCTTTAGTACTTTTTTACTCTTTAGTTGATCATTAATTACATCAATTTTCTTTTCCTTCCTATTTTTAGACAATAAAACTCCAATATTAATAATAAAGAAACTTATGATCAGTGACATATAAAGTGAAAGTAAAAAATATCCTGATTTAACTGTTAGAAAAGTGGTTATTAGCCCAAATATGATGATAAATCCTAATATTTTATCCATAGAAGCAGCCCTATAAGATCTGCCTTTCCTGATTTCCTTTGAATAATAATTTTTCAGTATCTTTTTATTATTATTCATTAAATAATTACCTTTTAACTTCTCCAATATACTTTTCATTTTTATCTCTCCTTAAAATTAAAAATCCTATTACTTGTATTATTGCCAA
>CAZAGS010000011.1:0-35194 GCA_964484955.1 uncultured Tissierellaceae bacterium | reverse complement strand
TTGCTGACTTCATTTTGTTTCATCTTTTGTTTCTTAATTCAAAGTATCTCACACTTTTTAGTTTTTAAGGTTCATTTGGACAACTTACTTATAATACCATGTATCTTTTCAGTTGTCAACACTTTTTCTAAAACATTTTTTCACCAATTATTAAATGGGCGACCAGCTGTTTTTGACTGGAATAATATAATACCATGAAATTAGATATACGTCAACACCTTATTTTATATTTCTTCAAATTTCTTCACATAAAAAAACAGCATCCGCTAAAATACCCGCAGAGGCTGTTTTATAAAGCTATATTTTATTATTCTTCTATTGGTTTCATAGTTGGGAAGAATAAGATATCCCTAATACTAGCTTGGTTAGTTAATAAGATTATCATTCTATCTATACCTATTCCCAATCCACCAGTAGGAGGTAATCCTACTTCTATTGCATTCAAGAAATCTGTATCCATTGGATGTGCTTCATGATCTCCCGCATCCTTTTGTGCTGCTTGCTCTTCAAATCTTTGTCTTTGATCTATTGGATCATTTAACTCAGAGAAAGCGTTGGCGATTTCCCAAGTGTTTATAAAGGCTTCAAATCTATTTGTTTTTCTAGGGTCATCAGGATTTCTCTTAGCTAATGGTGATATTTCTACAGGGTGACCAGTAATAAATGTAGGTTGGATTAAATGTACCTCACAGAATTCTTCAAATAATTCTGCTATAATATGTCCTCTTGTCATTCCTGGCTTTACTTCTATACCTTTAGCTTTACCTATAGCTAGTGCTTCTTCATCTGTATTAATAGTAGAGAAGTCTACCCCTAGAAATTCCTTAACCGCATCTGCCATATCTAGTCTCTTCCATGGAGGTGTAAGGTCAAGTTCTTGCCCTTGATAGTTTATTACCATTGTACCTAAAGTCTTTTGGGCTACAAATGAAATTAAGTTTTCTGTCAATCTCATCATCTCTTCATAATCTACATAGGCTTGATATAATTCTATATTTGTAAACTCTGGGTTATGCTTTGGACTCATTCCTTCATTACGGAACATTCTACCCATTTCATATACCTTTTCAAATCCACCAACTATTAGTCTTTTCAAATACAGTTCATTAGCAATTCTTAAGTACATATCAATATCCAATGCATTATGATGAGTAGCAAATGGTCTAGCATTTGCTCCCCCTGCCACTGTAGAAAGTATTGGTGTTTCCACTTCTAGGAATCCTCTATCATCTAGATATTCCCTTACAGCCTTTATCATTTTAGACCTTAATATAAATGTTTCTCTTACTTCTGGATTTACTATTAGGTCAACATATCTTTGTCTGTATCTTAAATCCTGATCCTTTAGGCCATGCCACTTTTCCGGTAATATTTGCAAGGATTTAGTCATTAAAAGAAGTTCTTGCACTCTTATGGATACCTCTCCAGCTTGTGTCTTAAATACTTCTCCATTAATTCCTATAATATCTCCTATATCTAATAAAGATAAATCTGTATAAGCTTCTTGGCCAATTGCATCTTGCTTTATAAATAATTGAACTCTGCCTTCACTGTCTTGAAGATCAATAAAACTAACTTTACCGTGTCCTCTTCTAGACATTATCCTACCAGCAACCGCAACCTTTTTACCTTCTAACTCTTCAAACTTTTCTTGTAAATCCTTACTATAATGAGTGTACTCAAACTTTTCTACTAGGAAAGGGTTTTTTCCCTTTTCAATAAGTTCTTTCAGTTTTTCCCTTCTTATCATAAGCATTTCATTTAAATTTAACTCAGTTCCTGACATACTCATCCTCCTTAGTATATTATTACTTATCTGGTGATCTTTAATATCTCATATTTAATACTTCCATCTGGTACTTTAACCTCTACTTGGTCACCAGGTTTCTTCCCTAAAAGTGAGCTTCCCAAAGGAGATTCGTTTGATATCTTACCTTCAAATGGATCAGCTTCAGCTGAACCTACGATAACGTATTCCATTTCTTCATCATATTCTAAGTCATTAACCACTACTTTTGATCCTATACTTACAACATCAGTAGTAATCTCATCTTCATCTATTAGTTTAGCATTTCTAAGCATAGTTTCCAATTTTGCAATTCTCTCTTCTAGTTGAGCTTGCTCATTTTTCGCTTGATCATATTCTGAGTTTTCACTTAGATCACCAAAATCTAAAGCAGTCTTTATTCTGGTTGCGATTTCTTTTCTTCTAACTGTTTTTGATATATCCAATTCATTTTCTAGTTTAATTAACCCTTCTGGAGTTAAGAATACATGTTTTTGTGTCATAAAAATTCTCTCCCTTTCATTATAAAATTAAAGTCAATAGGTTTAACCTATGACTTTTAACGGTTTAATTGCATATTCCATTATATGGGTCCCCTGTATAAACTCCCATACTATGCAGAATATTATAAACAAGCGAGACACCATTGTCAAGCTATTAGATGTTTCCTTTTAACTTTATTGCACTATTTATAAAGTCCTTTAAAAAGTAATATTGTCCATTCCATTTTATCTTATAGAATTCCTTCTTTTGGTCTCCCATTAAAAACTCATATAGGCCAGGGGATACAATTGGCCCTAACCATTGATTACTCACTATCTCAGTATCTTTAATACTTAGATTAATGTCATTTATAAGAATAGTATTTTTAAACTCCTCCCCTAACTTACTTATTTTCTTGGAATTGCTCATGTCGAATAATATAGCTTTTCGTCTTAAATTTACTAAACTAAAAGATAAATCTTCACACAGGTTAATTATAATATTATATTTTTTTATAGTTTTCTCAATATTTGTTGGTTGAAATAGGGATACTCCCGTTTCTTCAAGAATTTGTCCATATATGTCTTCTAAAACATTTTCATTATTTCCTATTATAGATATAAAACCTAAGAACTCTGAAAGTGATTTTATTAATTGTATGGATTGTTCTTTTTCTCCACAAATAATTAAAACTTCCTCTTGAAAGGAATCTTCTTTTAAGCTTTTAAAGAGTTGCTTTAAAACTATGGGAAGGTTGTATTGCCATATATCTTTTCCTTTTGGAATCAACATAGATGTCCGAAGTTCTAATTCATTTAATATATTATAATCTATGTTTTCTAAGCCTTCCATATATAGTTTTGTATCCTCTTCAGATTTTAACTTAAGAATATTTTCCACAAATTCATCCATGTTGCTCTCAATACTTAAGTCTACCTTTTTAATATTAATTCCCACTATAGGTCCTACAACCTCTTCGCCCTTAATTATATTGTCTATTATTCTAGGCCTATATTTAGCTAATAGAAAATCTGGTATATATTTGTAGGGCCCTCTTTTAAAATGTTCTTTATACCTAGTCTGGCTAATTATATACATCAATTATATTCTACCCTCCTCCTGATAATGGCTTTACATTATATGAGATGAGGATTAATCATATTCATATTATACTAATAATTCATCTAGAAAATTTAATAAAGTAGTTTTCATATCTTCTTCAGATACTATTGTATTTATCTTATTCTTTACTTCATTAGAACCTTTCATACCCTTTAGGTACCAGGCTATGTGTTTTCTCATTTCTCTCACACCTATGGATTCACCCTTAGTTTTACAAATCATATTCAGATGTCTTATTGCCATTAATATTACTTCTTCAGGGGTTGGGGCTATATCTTCCTGACCATTTATAAGCCTTTGAATTCTCTTAAAGATCCAAGGATTTCCCATGCAGCCTCTCCCAATAGCAATAGCATCACACTTTGTCTCTTCTAACATCCTAAGTCCATCTAAGGGCTCAAATATATCTCCATTACCTATTACAGGAATTGTTAAAGCTTGTTTTACCTTTCCAATAAACTCCCAATCTGCTTGACCAGCATAAAACATATCCCTGGTTCTACCATGAATTGTAAGAGCAGAAATGCCTTCATCTTCTGCTATTTTAGCTATTTCTAATCCGTTTATATTATCTTTGTCCCATCCCATTCTAATCTTTAAAGTAACTGGCTTGTTAGATACTTTTACCACTTGCCGTAAAATACCTCTTGCCAGCTTGGGATCTTTCATTAATGCAGATCCATCCCCATTTTTAACTATCTTAGGCGCAGGACACCCCATATTTATATCTATTATATCTATATCCTTTCTTGGATTAAGATAATTTTCAACAACATTAGCCATAATCATCTCATCAGAACCGAATATTTGTAGTGCTACTGGCCTTTCTTTAGGGTCAATAGTAGAAAGTTCTTCAGTCTTTTCATCCTTGTAATACATTCCTTTGGAACTTACCATTTCTGAAAATACAAGACCTGCCCCCATTTCTCTACAAATTATTCTATATGTTAAATCCGTCACACCTGCCATAGGCGCTAAGAATATATTATTATCTAGTTTTAAATTTCCAATTAACATAATTTATACCTCACAATTAATAAATAAGTAAGTAGCAACCAGGCTACTTACTTATTTCTATTATATATTATTTTTAAGCCTTCTAAAGTAAGCAACTTATCTATGGTTTTAATATACTTGCTTTCGCTGGCAATTAAATTAGAAAAGCCTCCAGTAGCTATAACTTTAATTTCATCTGTAGAAACTTCCATTTCTGCTATCATTCGCTCTATCATATAATCTACTAGACCAATGTAACCATAAACCAAGCCTGATTGAATACTATTCACAGTGTTTTTACCTATGACACTTGAGGGTTTTGCAATTTCAACTTTAGGCAGTTTAGCAGTTCTCATAAATAGTGCTTCTGCTGATATATTAATTCCAGGCGTAATAGCTCCACCTAGGTAGTCTCCAGTTTTGCTAACTGCGCAAAATGTAATAGCCGTACCAGAATCCACAATAATCAAAGGTCCTCCATATTTTTCATAGGCAGCCACAGCATTAACAATTCTATCAGCACCTACTTCTTTAGGGTTGTCATATTTTATATTCATGCCTGTTTTTACTCCAGGCCCTATAAGGATTGGCTCAACTTTAAAATATTTTCTACTCATATTTGGCAATGTATGCATAAGTGTTGGAACCACAGAAGAAATTATTACATCTTCTATATCTCTAATATATAGACCTTGATATCTGAATATCTGTTCAAATAGTAGACCATATTCATCAGAAGTTCTATTTTTTTCTGTAGATATTCTCCAATCATAAAGCAATTCGTCACCTTTATAAACACCTAATACAATATTAGTATTACCCACATCTATAACTAATAACAAACTATTCACCTTCAATCCTTTTTCTACCCATAAGGGCATTTACTACACTAGTTACAATTATAATTGCTATTATGCCTTCTGGTATACCATTAGTTACCCCTATACCAAATATAATCTTGCTTGCTAAAGAAGGATCCATTCCTAATTTTTCAACAAACATAGTACCATAAAATAAATAAATCATAGTTAAAACCAATCCTGTATTAGTCATGGTTCCCGCTATAGTGCTTAGGATTACATCTAAAGAACTATGCTTATATTTTATAGTGGTTAAGTAAAAGGCAATTAATGTTAAAACCATAAGTCCTATATTCATTAACAAGATATAAATAGAGTCCGAATTTCTTACATTACCAATTATACCATTGCCTAGATATACTAGTATAGCAATCCATAGCAGGTATAAAAGTACTAAGGTCTTTTTATTTCCAATCTTTTTTAATGTGTTATAAACATAATAAGTTACTAGGCCAATTAAAATTCTAGGTAATACAGATACCAAGGGATTTAAAAATACCACAGATACTGGTGTAGGATTTGTTATTGCTTGGAATATACTAAAAATACCAAATATAAGTCCAACAAGTGCTCCTACTACAGGTCCCTCCATAATTGCTCCTATTATTACAGGAATATGCATAATAGTTGCCCTAGTTGGTCCTACAGGAATAAAACCTAGTGGGGTCATTCCTAGCACTGCAGAAATTGCACCAAGAACCCCTATAACAGCCATCTTTCTTACATCAAAATTTTTACCTTTTTTCATTTTACTACCTCCGTTCTAGTTCCATTTTTGGATACCAGTCGTTATTATTTTAAAGCATATTTTATGTCTAGCCCATTTAGGTGCTAGCAGTATTAATAAGTTAATTATAAACTTTTTATTTCTATAGTCAATAGATATTAATCCATATCACTATAAGAATTTAAACCTGAAATAGATTTTGCATAAATTATAGCATTAGTTATTGCCTGAGACATTACCTCTGCTGCAAGTGTCCCTATTATATTTACATCTGATTTGATCATATTAGTAGCCATAGTAAATATTGTATCTCCATCCATCATAGAGTGAACTGGATTAATAGATCTGGCAAATCCATTGTGAGCCATTTGTGATACCTTATTTGCTTCAGCTTTTGTTAATATAGCATTTGTTCCAATTACCCCTATAGTTGTATTTTCCATGGAAAATCCTAAATTTGCATTATAATTGGTCATTATATCAATAGTATTCAATAATCTTTTATTATCATAGTCATAAACTCCTGCTATTTGCTCCCCAGTCTTATAGTTATATATATCCCCAAAGCTATTTACTGAAACTATTGCACTGACTACTAATTCACCTAATTTAATTGAAGCACTGCCAAGACCTGATTTCATAGAATTTCCAGGCCCCATAATTTTACCAACCGTCGCTCCCATTCCACACCCTATATTACCTTGTCTGTTTTCTGTAATAGAGGCTGTTTTGGCAGCATCATATCCCATTTGAGAATCTGGTCTAATTTTTGAATCTCCAATTGCCAAATCAAAAATAACTGCGGATGCTACAATAGGAACCCTTGCAACACCTACATTAAAACCAATACCCTCTTCTTCTAAATACTTCATAACTCCTGTGGAAGCCTCTAATCCAAAGGCAGAACCACCTGATAGAACAATGGCATGCACCTTATCAATCATATTTTCAGCACGAAATAGATCCGTTTCTCTGGTGCCTGGAGCCCCGCCTCTAACATCCACCCCACCAGTAGCACCTTGTGTACACAATATAGCAGTACAGCCTGTGACGCCTTCCTGTGATTGGCTATGGCCTACTTTTAACCCTTCTACATCAGTTATATAACCTGGATACATAATAGTCCTCCTTTATAAATCCTGCCCATGGGTAGACACATAGGTCTACCCCTACTCTTGTAGGGGCGGACCTGTGTGTCCGCCCAGATTGTTTACAAAAAACAAAAAGGTGGGATTAACCCACCTTATATTTCTTCACCTAAAAATACACTTTCAAATTCTCTTGCATCTAATGTCTCTTTATCTAAAAGAGCTTCTGCTATTCTAGTTAGTGTATCCATATTTTCTTTTAACAGTTTTTCTGCTTTGTGGTAGGCTACATCTATTAATCTTCTCATTTCTTGGTCTATAGCTGAAGCAACATCCTCTGAATAATTTCTACCTCTACCCATATCCCTACCTACGAATACTTCTTCTTCATCAGTACCATAAGTCATAGGTCCAAGTCTATCACTCATACCATAGTGAGTAACCATAGATCTTGCTAATTTTGTAGCTCTTTCCAAGTCGTTTTGAGCTCCAGTACTAATATCATCCAGTGCTAAGGCTTCAGCCACTCTACCACCTAAAAGTATTATCAATCTGCTTTCCATCTGTCTCTTGGTTGCGTAACTTCTATCTTCATCTGGAATATATGAAGTAAATCCTCCTGCCATACCTCTAGGTATTATAGTTACCATATGAACAGGGTCAGTGCCTGGAGTCAATCTACCAGTTAGTGCATGACCTGCTTCATGGTATGCAGTCAGCTTTCTTTCTTTTTCTGAAACAACTTTACTCTTTTTCTCTGGTCCAGCTTGAACTTTAATTGAGGCTTCTTCAATTAGTACCATAGGTATAGATTTTAGATTATGTCTAGCTGAAAGTAATGCAGCTTCGTTTACTAGGTTTTCCAAATCTGCGGGAGTAAACCCTGCAGTTCTTTTTGCAACTACTTTTAGATCAACATCTTCATCCAATGGTTTCTTTTTAGTATGAACTTTTAAAATAGCCTCTCTACCTCTAATATCTGGTAGGCCTACATATATAGTTCTATCAAATCTACCTGGTCTAAGCAATGCAGGGTCCAAAATGTCTGCTCTATTTGTAGCAGCCATAACTATAACTCCCTCATTGGTTGCAAAACCATCCATTTCAACTAATAGCTGGTTTAGTGTTTGTTCCCTTTCATCATGACCTCCACCAAGTCCTGCACCTCTTCTTCTACCAACTGCATCTATCTCATCAATAAATATTATACAAGGAGCATTCTTTTTTGCTTGTTCGAATAAATCTCTTACTCTACTGGCACCAACACCTACAAACATTTCAACAAAATCAGAACCTGATATTGTATAGAATGGTACTTTTGCCTCTCCTGCAACAGCCCTACTTAAGTAAGTTTTTCCTGTACCAGGAGGTCCTACCAATAATACTCCTGTTGGTATTCTAGCTCCAATATCGATGTATTTTTTTGGTGCTTTTAAGAAATCTACAATCTCTTGCAATTCTTCTTTTTCTTCTTCCAAACCTGCAACTTCATCAAATGTTACTAATGTTCCTTCATCTTCTTTATGGATTTTAGCACGGCTCTTTCCAAAGCTCATTACTTTACCGCCGCTTCCCCCACCTTGTGATTGTTGCATAAATACAAACCAAAACACACCAAAGACAACTATTATTAAAAGTGTTGGAAATATATTAGCAAACCAGGATGGTTGCGGGTCTAATTCACTAGAAAAAGCCAATGTTCCACTATCTACCTTGTCTTTAAGATAATCCGGATAAAAACTATCCCCCATCTCATAAGGTAATACGGCTGTAAATTTAGTTTCGTCCTGTAAAACACCTTGGATTTTTCGTTGGTCCATCTTTATGCTTTTGACTTTATCATTATTTAAATTGTTTACTAATTCAGTAACATCCATTACTTTAACAGTTTCTGGGCTCTGTCCAATCATTCTTACTGCGAACATGATCAATATTACTATTAGTATATAGACACTAATTCCTCTAAAAACTTTATTCAATCCTAGTCCTCCCTCCACTTACGAATAATCATTTTTATATTATATCATATAGATTTTTCTTATTCAACATAGCTACTATTGATAAACTTCTTCTTTTAAAGCTGCAACAAAAGGTAAATTCCTATATTGTTCTGCATAGTCTAATCCATAACCAACTACAAACTCATCTGGTATTTCAAATCCTAAATAATCTACAGGAACATCCGCCTTTCTTCTCTCTGGCTTATCTAACAAGGTAACTATCTTAACACTATTAGCTCCTCTTTTTCTTAGATTGTCTGTGAGATAGGAAAGAGTATATCCTGTATCAATTATATCTTCAACAATAAGTACTTCTTTGTTTTCTACAGAATAGTCTAAATCTTTTATTATTCTAACTTCTCCCGTAGAATAAGATGACTTTCCATAAGATGAAACAGCCATAAAGTCCATCAATATAGGTAGTTTTATCTCCCTACACAGATCACTCATAAATACTACTGCACCTTTTAAGATTCCTACTATTATCAGGTCCTTACCCTTATAATCATTAGTTATGATTTCTCCCAACTCTTTTACTTTATTAACAATTTCCTCTTCTGTTACTAATATCTCCTTGATTATATTGTCCACAAAAATCCTCCTAATCATTGGTTATTTACACTAACTATCAGAACTTTCTTAGTATCTTCTGTTAATTTATATAAATCACTTGTTCTATATCCCACTACCCATAGTATATTTTCACCATCTATAAGTAAAGGAATTTCTTTTCTAATTTCCTTATTAATCTTTTCATCTATAAAATAATCCTTAAGTTTTTTCTTGCCACTCATACCAAATGGAACAAATTTATCCCCAGGTCTTCTATTTCTAATAGACAATTGTCCCTTTAATTTATCATAATCAAAACACTTAACATATCTACCCATCTTTATGTCTTTTATTCTATCAATATCTAATAGTTGAACATTAAAAGTATAAGATAGATTTAGCAACTGATTATGACCAAACTCTAAATCCTGATTATAGTCTTCAAATTCAATATGATCATTCTTTTGCAAAATTAAATCTCCATATGAAGTAGTGACAATTATATCCTGGGGAAGGTTTAGCTCTTTACCCGTACCTAGATAGATTAGGTCATTAATCAAATTAATATGGTGCTCACTAAAACCTTGAAGGCCTGATGCAAGTTTTTCTATGGATATTCTTATTATCCTTTGTTGAATACTTTTATCTTCTTTAATAAGCAATTCTCCATCTAGAATAACTTTTTTATTATCCTGGAACTTTACTAGCTGTTTAAATCTTTCATGACTATACCTTTCTAGAAAACTACTATCTAGATTTGCTATTTGTGATAATCTCCATAGTGAATCTATAATATTTGGATTAAAATTATCTTCTATATAGGGTATCATTTCTAACCTTACTTTATTTCTACTATAAATGGGCATTAGATTTGTTTTGTCTAGTACGGTTTCTATACCATTTTTTTCTATGTAATTTTCTATTTCTAGCCTATGCACATTTAATATAGGTCGTATAATATCTCCAACCTTAAATTCCATAGCTTTTAGACCATCTATTCCTGTGCCTCTCATAATTCTCATTAGTAGTGTTTCAGCTTGGTCATTTTTGTTGTGAGCAACAGCTATTTTACCTCCACCATGTTTTTTGAGTATTTCTCTAAAGAAACCATATCTCAGTTCTCTTCCTGCCTCTTCTGCAGTAATACCATTATCTTTCCCATATTGAACCATGTCAACCTTTTTAGAATAATGTAATAGGCTTAATTCCTTAGCCTTATTTTCAACAAATACTTGGTCTGCCAAAGCATCCTGGCCTCTTACTCCGTGATTCACATGAGCAACAATAATATTGAAATCTATATGCTTCTGGGCTTCCAGCAAGGAATAAAGCAAGGCCATGGAATCTGGTCCTCCAGATAGGCCTATTACAATATTATCCTGACTACTTATTAAATCATAATCTAATATATTTTGCCAAACCATTTTATCCAAATTAATCACCTTTTCATTGTTCTATATAATAATATACCCTAAAATAGAGTAAAATCCTATGAAAACTTTATTAATCATTAGAAAAAGGGAGAATCACTCTCCCTTTAAGCACTCTTCCATATCTTAGTAACCATTACAGTCATATCATCTTTAATTTTATCCTGACTCATAAAGTGGGCTATATTTAAAATTTCATCTGCTACAGCTTGAGGATTTACAGCTTGTATATCCTTTATAATTTTTTCCATCCACTTCTCGGAATTTTCCACAGACCTATTAGAATCCAGCACACCATCAGACATCATTATAATTAAATCTCCATCCTCCAAATTCTCTTCGTATATTTTAAAATCAATATCCTTTAAAATCCCTATTGGAAGGCAATTAGAGTTTACCACCTGTACACTATCCTTTTTCTTTATAAAGGTAGCAGGTGACCCAGTTTTTATCATTTGAAGTTTGCCACTATATAGGTCTAAGAAAGCTAAATCCATGGTGGTAAAGATTTCATCATTTGACTTGGTTCTAAGCACTGAATTAATAGTCTTAATAGTCATTTCCTTGTCCAAGTTTATTTCCATTAGTTTTTCCAATAGATTTATGGCTGTAGAGCTTTCTGCGCTAGCCCTTTTTCCTATACCCATTCCATCACTAATAGCAACAAAAGAGCTATTATCCACTTCTCCAAAAGTGTAACTATCTCCAGATATATATCCTTCAGAATTTGAAGTTGAGCTTACTTTAGTTAATGACTGGAATCTATGGGACCGTATTAGTTTAAAAGACTTGCTCCTATTACTAGCATTAGAATAAATATAATTACTAGTTAGGGGATAGCCCAAGGAATCTGATACTAGCTTTTTAACCAGGTCTATATTCTCATTTATATTATCACTATTATTATTAATATCTACAATAATTTCTAAATTGTCTTTTTCTAACTCAGCCACTGTAATGTTCTCAATACCTATTCTCAAATTCTTTAGCTCATTTAATAATTCATGTTCTAATTCTTGATTAAATACTGGATTGGCATAAATATCCTTTGAGATCTTTTCTATTACTTGCCCCAAGCCTTCTAATTGATCAGCGACTAATAGTCTTTGCTCGTTTAATTTTTTATTCCATATTTGATTGTGTTTAAATAATTCATAAGCAGCATTTAAATTGTCTCTTAATTTTTCTTTATCTATACAAAAACTGGATATCTCCTTTTTAAAGGCTTCCTCTTCTTGTAACTCACTTTCAATTAATCCAATTAATTTAAACATTTTATAATAAGTTGTATAATAATTTTCATTCCAACACTCTTCATGTTTAGGACAAGTTGAGCAAGTATTGTTGCTTACACCATCTATTAACCCATATACTTCCATACTAGAATAAGAGTCCACTTCATTTATAGTATCTTTAAAAGTCTGACCCAAGCTATTAAAAAGTTCTACCATTTTATCGAGTTTTTTTACGATTATTTCTACTTTCCTATCTTCATAATCTGGCCTAAGTTCATCCTCAACTGAAAATATCTTATTAATATCCTCTTCAAAATAATAAGATATAGCTAAAAATAGTATAATAGAAATAAATATCTCCTTATAATCTAAAAAGCTTGTACCTAAGCCATTTATATAAAAACTAATAATTCCATTACCTAGTATAAAGCCTAATATAGATCCTGACTTACCTAAATCTTTAAACAAGCCAGATAAAAGTCCGCTAACACCTAATATAGCTATGATAAAGGGCATTTCAGTTTGAGATATATAAGATACTAAACCTAAAACAATTCCAGATGTTACACCCATTAGTACACCTTGGTTATAACTTAGGTATAGGATAATTATGACACTAACTACATTCTTTAGTGAAATTCCATATATATATAAATTGTTAAAGCCTGACAAGACCAATGCCAAAGTAATAAAACTGCATATAAGTTTTTCATTTGATATCTTATGTTTAGAATAACCCTCAATTGGCAAGCTGAAAGAAAATATATAGGTCATTGTAAATATTAACAAGCCTTCAAATGCTGTTAAAAACAGATCATAAATAAACAAGCGTCCTGAGACTAGTATAAATACTCCCTTAATAAGGACATATAGCCCTCCCCCTATTAAGGCTGAATTTATAAGAGTTAATTTATTACTATCTTGATTCTTTTGAAAAAAATAATAGATTACAATAGCTGCTAGATAATAATTAGCCCCAGCTAATCCTTGGTAAGAAAAAACTCCTAAAATCACTGAAATCATTAAAGAAAAACCAGCACCTCTTGTAATAATATAGGCCCCTAAAAATGCTACGGAAAACGGTGTTAATCGATCTATTATATTTACTCTTCCTAGGAAAAAGCCAATAAACATAATAAACAAATCATATCTTTCAATGCCTAAATCCCATTTACTTTTAGATAATACAGATTCCATCTTGGTCATTAAAATCACCCCTATTAATATTCTTAATAATAGAATACCAATAGGGGCATTATTTTTTTGTCATACTAATGTAGAAGATCATGAGAGATTTCAGACATAATGCTATTTGTTTTCCTATAACCTTAAGATGCCTATGTTTTACATTAAGAAGCCTACTTCAAGTCTGAAACCCTTGCTATTACTTGACTTTAAACCCTATGTAATCTTTACTACATTAAATGTCTAAAAATGACTAATAAATAAATGTAGAAGCATATAAAAAAAATAAAAACCGGTTAAGTCCGGTTTTATGCATCGTTGCCACTAGATTTTTTTGCCTTCATATTACGTCTTCCACTATCTCTAGTTTTTAATTGATCCATTTTTTCACCGCTGTCTTTCATGAATCTATTAAGTTTATCTTCAAAACTCATAAACTTTTGAGTTTCTGCAGGATTAACCCAATCGATTTCAGCTGGCTTGTTGGACTTAGGCTTTGCTTGCCTAATAGAAAGGCTGATCTTTCCGTCTTTTGTTACAGAAAGTACTTTCACCTTAACCTTTTCGTCTTTCTTTAAATAATCTGCTACTTTTTCAACATAATCATGGGATATTTCAGATATGTGAACTAGTCCACTTTTTCCCTCTGGTAGCTGAACAAAAGCACCAAAATTAGTAATACCTGTTACGGTACCATCTACTACTTCTCCAATAGATAAGGGCATAAATAAATAATTCCTCCTTAATGATATTTTCAAGTATAATTATATATGACAAAAGCTAGACTGTCAATTAATTATCCTTTTTAAAGATTTTAGCGAATGGGTTTTTTACCTTGTTCTTATCAATGTAGATGATTTCTCTAGGTTTTACCATTCCTAAGTCATCTCTTGCAACTTTTTCCACAAATTCTAGGGAATCACTATTTTCAATTTCTTTTGATAATCCTTTTATGTCCTTTTCTAATTCCCTAATTTCCATTTCAGTCTTTAGTTTTTTCTCTTCTAAATTATTAATAAGTTTATTTTGATGAATGAAGATAGCTGAAAGATAGATCACTAAGCTAATTAATAGTAAACGTCCCAGCTTCAATCTTCTTTTCTTCCTTTTTTTCATCCACTCACCGCCTATTTTTTCTTGATGATTATCTTAAAGTACTTTTTCATATCACTAAACCATTGCTTTAATAGAAGCACCACCTTGGACACTCTTTTTTTAGTGAAATTCTTTAGCTTCTTATAGGGAAATGTTATTACCTTAAGTATCTCATTAATTAGATCTAATATCAACCGAATTATTCCTTTTATTATAATAAAAATATATTTACTAATCAACTTAAAATATATAGCTAAACCTAAAAGAAAGCCAAAGAATAAAAAACCCCTAATAACCCCTTCTGTTGTTTTAATTAAGGTAAAAAAGAAAACAATTGATATTAATAACCAAAATATCAAATCTTCTATAAATGATAAAATCTTTTTAGGTTTTGAATAGTATCTAAATACCCTATATACATCATATATCATACCTGCAATCAGGCCTGTATTTATTGATGCCAAGAAAACTATAGTCTCCCCACGTATATTAAAATCCATTAGCCATCACCAACTTACTTAAATATCTTTGCCATAATGTTTTTTGGTGCTCCCTCTTTACTAATATAAATAACACTATTAATTTGTCCTGTAACTCTTACACTGCCATCATCCAAGTTTAATTTATTTATATTAAGTTCTTCTCCCTTTATACTAAGGCCACCTTTTATTGTTGATAATATTATTGTATTTTCATTAAAGCTGTCCACTAATTCAACGCCTGAAATAGTCATTCTGTTTCTATCTTCAATAATAATGTTTTGATTTTTAAAAGCTAGCTTGTTTTCAGTCATATGATAACCCCCCTTACATAATAATATGAAAAAAAAAGACTTTTATACCAAAAGTCTTTAATCAATATTTTTATATAAAGTTGTTGCATTATCTTTACTAACATTATCCTTTGTGTCCAATACCTCTATCTTCATGGACCCACTTCCAAAGTTAATTTGGATCCTATCACCAATCTTAACATCATCACCAGGTTTGCTTACCTTGTCATTAATTAAGACTCGTCCTTGTTCACATGCTTCTTTAGCTATGGTCCTTCTTTTTATTATTCTAGCATTCTTGAGAAATTTGTCTATCCTCATAATTTCCTCCAAATTTAGATTTCATTACAAAAAAACCAGGCCAAAGACCTGATTTTTAATTAGTAAAATTATTTTACGTTAACTATTTCTTTAAGAGCTTTTCCTGCTTTAAATACTGGTGCTTTTGAAGCTGGAATTTGGATAACTTCTTCAGGGTTTCTTGGGTTTCTACCTTCTCTTGCTTTTCTATCTCTAACTTCAAATGTTCCAAATCCTACCAATTGTACTTTTTCTCCTGTTGCTAAAGTTTCTTCAATTGATCTCATGAAACCATTTAATGCCGCTTCTGCGTCCTTTTTTGTTAAACCACTTTTTTCAGCCATACTTGCTACTAATTCTGCTTTATTCATAATCAATTCCTCCTCTTGTGTTTGTGTTCCAATTTAATTATTTATGCCTTCATTGAAATTTAGTTTTGCCAAATTCCATAAGTCATCCATCTCTTCTAAGGACATGGTTTCTAAGCTTTTGCCCATTTCCTTAGATTTTTCTTCCATAAACTCAAATCTATATAAAAACTTGTTTATGGTTTTGTTTAAAGCTACTTCTGGGTTTACATCAATAAATCGGGATAGATTAACTACTGCGAAAAGTAAATCTCCTAACTCTTCCTCTACCCTCACATCACCTCCACCAAATTTCTCTATTGCTTCGATTATTTCTTTGTATTCTTCCATAATCTTGTCAAGTGGTCCTCTGATGTCATCCCAATCAAAACCAATTTTAGCAGCTTTTTCTTGAATCTTGTAACTTTTCATTAAGGCAGGAAGACTAGGTATATCTTTTAATCTATCTGTAACACTAGTCAAACTCCTCTTTGCATATTTTAACTCATCCCAATTATATACTACTTCCTCAGAACTTTCCACTATTTTACTTAAAAAAACATGTGGATGCCTATAAATCAACTTATTTGCTAGAGAACTTGTAACCTCTATAGGGTTAAATTCGCCTTCATCATATGCAATTTGGCTGTGGAAAACCACCTGTAGCAATATATCTCCAAGTTCTTCAATAATATTGTCTATGTCCCCACTGTCTATGGCATCTACCAACTCATAGGCTTCTTCTATTACACATTCTCTTATTGATTCATGAGTCTGCTTTAAATCCCATGGACAGCCATCTTCACTCCTCAATAATTTCATTATACCCATAATATCATTATAATCATAGACTTTTTTATTATTTTTTTCAATTTTGTTAACATATATGCTAGTCAGAGAGCTTATTTCATGAAATCTATCCAATTCATAAATAGGAATATATCTTTTTATCTCCTGGTTCTTAATACCTGCACTATCAATTATCCAGATCTTATGGTCATCACCATATATCTCAGATAGTATTATTTTAACCTCAGATAGAATTCTGGTATTATAGACTTGGGTAATAATCATATCCACATTTATATCCACCATAAGACTGGAAAATTGGACTCCATCAAGGATCTTTAACCCATTAATAGGGTCTCTGCCAACTAACTCAATCATTGGCTCTATGAAGCTCATACCGGAAATTATTTCAATATCTAAGTCTTTCTTCATAAGTAATTCTACAGTTTTTTCAGCTACAAATGGATTTCCAGGAACAAAATAATTAATTTCATCATGTTTTTTTGATTCAAGGATTAACTCTTCTACAATTCCTTCATATACTTGAACAAAATCATCTTCTTTATCATAAAAATAGTCATAGGCAACATAGGGAATATTATTTGTTTTAAAATACTCAACTGTAGGATGCTTTTCCGTTCTTAAGAAATTCTTTGTCCCACTATTTATTCTGTTCACAGCTCCTAGTGTAAGAGCATCAATACTACCTGGTCCTAATCCTATTACATATATTTTCCCCATTTTATTTCTCCTTAGGTTTATCTAAAATATTGTATTTTCCCAATTTGTCTTTTATCTTGTCACCCTTTGGTAACAATGCCATGTCTTCTGGTGTAATACTTCCAGTTATCACCAATAATATTATATATACCATACCTGCTAATAAGATTGCAACTATTGTACTCAATTTATCACCAATTAATCCAGATAAAAACATAAAACTTACTTTAGCAACTATGGCCATTCCCAGTGATGAAATTAAGGGTTTCATAAATATATTTTTATAATTAAATTTTAACTTTGTAATTGCAACAATAGCTATCAAGTCTATTATGGCAGCAATACTATAAGCAACCACTGTACTTATGGCAGCACCCTTTATATTGATACTAGGTATTACAGTAAGGCTATAAGTAAGAATAATTTTAGCAAGAGCTCCCGTTGCCAAACTTATAACTGGTATGATGGGTTTACCTAATCCTTGAAGTATAGCTGTTAAAGCTTGAACTAAAGTTAGGGATATAACTCCAAAAGATAAATATTGTAAAATCAGTCCTGTACTGTTAATGCTTTCTAAAGTCTTTTTATAATATAATAGACCTATTATAGGTTTAGCTAAAACAAATAATCCAAATGCACAAGGCAAGCCTATTAGTAATGTGATTCTTATACCAGATGAAATTATATCTTTAATCTCATTTTTCTTTTTTCTTGCTGTTGCATTGGCAATTGCTGGAACTATACTCATTGCTATTGCTATGGAAAATATTTGAGGCAAGTTTATTAAAGTTTGAGCAAAACCTTTTAATTGTCCATACATATCATTTGCTTGAGCTTTAGTATAATTTATGGACTGAAGTCTTCTTAGGACCAAACCTGCATCAATAGTATCCATAATAGGTGCTATAGACGCCCCTATGGTAATAGGAATTGCAATAATTAATAAATCTTTAATAATAGTGGTAACTCTGTATTCTTTATCTATAAGGCTGTTCTCAATCTCATGGTTAATTTCCTTTTTCTCCCTAAAGTATATAAAAATGATAACCATGGCGCCTATTAAAGCACCTGCAGACCCACCAAAGGATGCCCCTCCTGCTGCAATGGGAATTCCTTTATCCAATAAGAGGTATGTCAATGAAAGACCTGTTACAACTCTAAAGAATTGTTCTGCAATTTGTGATATAGCAGTAGGTGTCATATTTTGCCTTCCTTGAAACAAGCCTCTAAATGCAGACATTATAGGAACAAAGAATAAGGCTGGTATAAGTGCTATAAATGAATAATAAGCATTAGGATTACCAATAGATTCAACTATTGGCTTAGCAGCAATTAAAACAAATAAGGATGTAAGTATTCCGGCCATAAATAAGCCTAGGAGTGCAACTTTAAATACCTTATGAGCTGACCTATAATCCCCTAGGGCTCTTTTTTCTGAAACTAATTTAGCAATTGCTACGGGAAAGCCTGCTGTAGATATAGTAAGTAAAAGTACATATAATGGATAAGCAGTTTGGTAATAGCCCATTCCTTCATCTGCAATTATATTGCCAATAGGAATTCTATAAATTGCCCCAAGAATTTTTACAACTACTCCAGCCATACCAAGTATAGCCGCTCCCTTTAAAAAACTATTGTCCTTGGACATATAATCCCTCCAAAATATTAATCTTAAACATTATAACATATAAACATATACCTTATGCTATATATCTATTAATATATGCCATTTTAATTACACTAAATGAAAAAACCTACCATGAGGTAGGTTTTTTAATTTTCCATTTGCTTTGCTAAAAATCCTGCGGCTATTTCAGTTGCCTTAACTTCTATATCACTCATTGTCATGTCTGGTTCTTTAGAAAACAAGATGACAGAACCTATAGGGTCACCTTGCATTACTATAGGTGTTATTACTTGGGCTGTGTATTCTTCTAAACCTTCATCCTCATAGAACAACTTTATAGGTTTGTCATTGCCCTTAGTTACATAAGTATCTCTGGCCTCAGTTATCCGTTCTAATTCTGGGCTAATCCTCTTGTGTAAAAATTCCTTCCTAGATGCTCCTGCCACAGCTATTATATTATCCCTATCCGATATCATTGCTGAATAATTAATATGATCATATAATGCCTGACAATACTCCTCAGAAAATTCATTTAATTCTCCTATAGGGGAATATTTTTTCAAAATAACTTGACCTTCCCTATCTGTAAAAATCTCCAGTGGGTCACCTTCTCTAATTCTTAATGTTCTTCTTATCTCTTTTGGAATAACAACCCTACCTAAATCATCTATTCTCCTAACTATTCCTGTAGCTTTCAAAATTAAACCTCCTTAAACAATCTGTTGTAGAATTATTATCTTACTATTGTGAGGTTTTTATACATCTTTCTCAAATAATGTTAATTTATAGAATAAAAGAAAATCCCTAAATAGGATATCCTATTTAGGGATTTTAATTACTTTGCTGTCTTAGTATCTAAATATTTTTCTACTTTTGCTTTATCTCTTAATTCTTGCATTTTATCTTTATACTTTTCTTCTTTTAAGACCAAAATAATATCATCTTTAAGATCTTCATAATTATCTTTTTTATCAACTACAAATATTATATGGTATCCAACTTCTGTTTTAACCAATCTAGAAATTTCACCTTTTTTCAAAGTAAATGCAACGTCTTCAAACTCTTTAATATATTGTCCCCTAGAGAAATACCCTAAGTCTCCACCTAGTTGGGCTGAACCATCCATGGATACATCCATGGCAACCTTAGCAAAATCTTCACCAGCATTAAGTCTGTCTAGGGCTGCTTTAGCCTTATCTTCACTATCTACTAATATGTGACTGGCTTTAATTACTACCAATTCCTCTTTGTTTTCTTCAAAGTACTCCTTTATACTATCATCAGTAATTGAAGCATCTTTTAGCACTTCTGTTCTATATTTATCAAATAATAGTTCTTTTTTTAAATTTGCTTCAAAATACTCTTGTGAAAGCTGAAGACTACTTAAAAATTCGTCAAACTTTTCTTGTCCATTCATTTCTTCTAGGTATTCATCCATCTTTGCCTTTACTTCTTCATCAGTTACTATAATTTTTAGATTATTGCTTTCTTTATCAACAATCTTCTCCATTATTAACTTTTCTAATATATTAACTCTTAGAACTTCACCATAAGTTAGACCATCTTGACCTATTTGATCTAATGCACCTTCCCCTAGTTGAGCTTCAAATTGATTTTTATATATTTCAAATTCACTATCGAATTCTTCTTGGGTAATGGCTTCTCCATTTACTTCAGCTACAAGTCCCTCTACATTTTTACTTACACAGCCAGCTAATCCTATTGCAAATATAAGAGTCAAGCCTATTAGTAACAGCTTTTTTATATTAAAATTCATTTGTCAAAACATCCTTTCTATTTTAAAATCATTTCTATTATATATTACTTCCATCATTATGGAAACCATTTATTTTCTCCATCAATTCTATTAAGCTTTCCAATTGATCTTTTTTAGTCTTGAAATTAAAATAAGGTTCCGATGACAAATTGAAAAATATATTGTTCTTATATTCAGTAGATAAATAATGTATTAATTCTCTACTTAGATTATCTACAGATGCAAACTCTAACTTAATATATCTTTCACCTTGTAATATGTTTTTAATTTTATTTTTACTAGCCAAACTTTTTATATAAGAAACTTCCATTATATTTTCCACTTGTATAGGTATATCTCCATATCTATCAATTAATTCATCTACCAGCTCTCTATAATCATCCATATCTTCTATGGCGGCTACTTTTTTGTATACTTCAATCTTTTGTTCTTCATCTTCTATATATCTTGAAGGAATATAGCCATCCACTTGTATATCAATAGTCGTCTCTATTTTTTCTTCTACAATTTCACCTTTTAGCCTTCTTATACTTTCGTTTAAGAACCTTACATAAAGGTCATATCCTACAGCTTCTATATGGCCATGCTGTTGCAGCCCCAATAGGTTTCCTGCACCTCGAATCTCTAAATCTCTCATGGCAATTTTAAAACCTGAGCCAAATTCAGTAAATTCTTTTATGGCTCTTAGTCTTTTCTCTGCAACCTCAGTTAATACCTTGTTTTTCTCATAGGCAAAATAGCCATAGGCCAATCTGTTGGACCTACCTACCCTACCTCTTAATTGATATAACTGAGACAGACCCATTTTGTCCGCATCATAAATAATAATAGTGTTTACATTAGGTATATCAAGACCTGTTTCTATAATAGTGGTACATATTAACACATCTGACTCACCACCTAGAAAGTCAACCATAACACTTTCTAATTGCTTTTCTGGCATTTGACCATGCCCTATTGAAAATGTAGCCTCAGGTACTAATTCTCTTAATTTACTAGCCATTTTGTCAATGGTTTCTACCCTATTGTAAAGGAAATATACTTGACCACCGCGACCAACCTCCTTAAGAATTGCATCCCTTATCATTTGTTCATTCCACTCTACCACATAGGTTTGAATAGGGTACCTTTCTTCAGGCGGCTCATCTATTACACTCATATCTCTAATACCTATTAAACTCATATGAAGAGTCCTAGGTATTGGAGTGGCAGTTAAAGTCAATACATCCACATTTTCTTTTAGCTGTTTTAATAGCTCCTTGTGTTTTACCCCAAAGCGTTGCTCTTCATCTACTATTAAGAGTCCTAAATCTTTAAAGATAACGTCTTTACTTAATAATCTATGGGTACCTACTACTATGTCTACATTACCTGTTCTTAGATTTTCTATCTCTAGTTTTTGTAATTTAGGGCTTCTAAACCTACTTAGCATAGCAATTTTAATAGGGAACTCACTAAATCGCTCAACAATAGTATTATAATGTTGTTGAGCTAGTATTGTTGTAGGTACTAGTATGGCCACTTGCTTGCTTTCCATAACAGCTTTAAAAGCTGCACGAAGGGCAACCTCAGTCTTGCCATAACCTACATCTCCACACAGTAATCTATCCATAGGTTTGGGCTTTTCCATATCCCTTTTAATTTCATAAGCTGATGAAAGTTGGCCTTCAGTTTCTTCATAGGGAAATAAATCTTCAAACTGATTTTGCCATGGTGTATCTGGTCCAAAGGCATATCCAACCAACTGTTCACGTTTAGCATAAAGATCTAATAAATCTTGGGCCATTTCTGCTACAGCCTTTTTAGTTTTTGCCTTGGTTTTAGCCCAGTCTCCACTACTTAATTTATTAACTTTAGGTTTTAGAGCATCTGAGCCAATATACTTTTGTATTAAATTCATTTGATCTACAGGTAGATATAATTTGTCTTTTCCTTTATAACGAATAGTTAAATAATCTTTTTTTATACCTTGAATATCAAGTTGGATAATACCTTCGTATTGACCAATCCCATGAATTTCATGTACAACATAATTTCCTGGTTTTAAATCTGAGATATTTATAGTTTCACTTTTAGATTTCTTATGGACTCTTTTAGATTTTTTCTTGGAGGCACCAAATATTTCATTGTCACTTAAGACTATAAGTTTTAAATTAGGGTATTCAAATCCTCCTGCAATACTGCCTGGTGTTATAATAATTTGATTGGATTTAATCTCACCCTCTGTGCTATTATAAAAGTTACTTACAACATCTAATCCTTCAAGAGTTTGCTTTAATCTAATACCACGATCTTCAGTACCAGAAAGGATAATTATCTTATAGCCTCTATATTTATAATGATTTAAGTCTTCTTTTAATAATTCCATCTTATTATGGTAATTAACCATAGATTTCACAGAGAAATTGTGGATTGATTTTGGATTAAAGAGATGATCTCCCTTCAAGAATCCACTATTTGTTATAACTATCTTTTCACTGATCTTTGGGACAATATGGTTATAATCATAAATAATATTACTATGAGAAGGAAGTGCTTCCCCAACCTCCAATAGGTCAGTAAACTTCATAATAAAATCAGATTTAATATTCTTCGCCTTTTCCTCAATCCTCTTAGGCTCATCCAATATTATTAGAGCATCATCTTTAAAAAAGTCAAAAATAGATGTTAGATACTCCTTAGGTATATAAGGAATTATCATATCTCTATTTGACATATAAATACTTTCCTTCAGTAGTTCTAAATATTTATAAAACTTCTCCTCATTTATTATTGATTTGTTTTTTCCTAATGCCATTTTAAATTCTTTTTCAAAATTAAGGATTAATTGCTCATTAAATTCAGGGGCAATTAATATTTCTTTTACAGGGGGTATAAATACTCCCTCTACATTTTCTAGTGTTCTTTGAGTCAAGAGATCAAATATTCTAATAGAGTCTATTTCATCATCAAACAATTCAATCCTATAAGGATTTTCATTATTAGGAGGGAAAAAATCTATTATTCCTCCCCTAATAGAAAACTGACCTATTCCTTCTATCATGGATACTCTTTCATAGCCTAACTCTATAAAAGTCTGTATTAAAGCTGGTAAATCTATAAGGCTATCTAAGTCCATGGATTCAGTATACTTGTCAAAAATACTCTTAACTAATATTTTATCTAATAAAGAGTCTAAAGAAGCCACCACTAGTAAATCCTTGTTCTCCATTAACTTTGATATTACGTTTAATCTTTGATTAGACCTTTCATAAGAAAAGGCATCTATATCATAAAATAGGACTTCCCTTTTGGGGAAATACACAACTTCCCTATTGCCAAGATTTTTAATATCTTCAAAAATTCTTCTAGCACGAACTTCATCATAGGTAATTAGTAGTATTTGTTTATTTGTATGTATCTTTAATGCATGGACAAAATGACCCAAACTTTCATCTATAATCCCATATGTAGAAATGGGAGATGTAGCATCTTGGATATCCTTTAAAAGATTATTATAAGAACCTAGATTTTTTAGTGGGTCCACTAAATAATTTTCCATATTAAATGCTCCTTAACAATAGGCTTAAGCCCAGTTTTTATTACTGGGCCTTGTCTGTTTTAGTATTATATTTATTCATTGCCAAATCAATACCATCTTTAATCATAGATTCAACTGCCTCTGCTGCAGTTACCAGAGAAATATCTATATCAACTTGTTCTCCCGGACCAAATCTACTTAATACAAAATCCGCCAAATCCTGATTTTCATATTTTTTCCCAATACCTATTTTAACTCTTGGGAAATTCTCACTTTGCAAGTGGTTTATAATGGATTTTAATCCATTGTGGGAACCTGCACTTCCTTTTGTTCTAATTCTAACAGCACTAAATTCTATATCTATATCATCTACTATTACAATTATATTTTCTATAGGAATTTTATAATATTGAGATACTTCTCTTAAAGAAACACCACTATTATTCATATATGTTTGAGGCTTCATAAGAAGAACCTTTTTCCCTCCTATATTTCCCTCTCCATAAACAGCTTGGAACTTAATCTTATTTAAATTAATATTATTTCTTTGTGCAAGAAGATCCACTGTATTAAATCCTATATTATGTCTTGTATTAGTATAGTTTTTACCAGGATTACCTAATCCTACTACAACATACAAATCATCATCTCCTGATTAATCAAAAATAACACTAATGGATTCATTTTCATTTATTCTTCTAATAGCCTTAGCTAGTATATTTGCAACACTTACAACTTCTATTTTATCTATTCTGCAGCTTTCATGTAATCGTATAGTATCAGTTATAATAAATTTCTCCAATTCTGATTCTGCAATTCTTTCAATAGCTGGTCCCGATAAGACCCCGTGGGTAGCGCAACCATAAACTTTTTTTGCACCAAAACTCTTTAAAACTGATGCAGCCTTGCATATTGTTCCTGCTGTATCTATTATATCATCTACTAAAATAACATCTTTATCCGCTATATCTCCTATAACATTCATTACCTCTGAAACATTTGCTTTTGGCCTTCTCTTTTCAATAATAGCAATTGGAAGATCTAATATATTGGCAAAGGTTCTAGCTCTTGTAACTCCACCTAAGTCTGGAGATACAACAACTGTATTTTCACCTACAAGGCCCTTAAAATAATTAGCAAGTATAGGTATTGCAGACAAATGGTCTACAGGTATATCAAAATAACCTTGAATTTGTCCTGCATGCAGGTCCAAGGTAACTACCCTATCTGCTCCTGCAGTAGTCAATAAATCAGCTACTAATTTAGCTGTAATAGGTTCTCTTGCCTTAGTTTTTCTATCCTGTCTAGCATAACCATAATATGGTAGTACCACATTAATTCTACCAGCAGATGCTCTCTTACATGCATCTATTAAAATTAATACTTCCATAAGGTTATCATTAACTGGAGAAGAAGTTGATTGAATTATAAATACATCTGCTCCCCTTACAGTTTCAGCAATGTTTATATTGATTTCACCATCACTGAAGTGAGTTACATCACTACGGGACAAGTTTATTCCCAATTCCCTACAGATGTCTTTTACCAATGCTCTATTTGCATTACCAGTTAATACCTTAATACCACCAAGGCATAAATTCATCCTAATTTCCTCCTAAAGTTTTTTATATTCTTTTTCCTTTTCTATCTACCCAACCTAGTATATTCTTTTGATGAGACCTGGCTATTGACAGGGCCCCCTCTTCAACATCTTTAGTAATAGTTGAACCTGCAGCTATATGTCCCCAGTCAGCTACTACAATAGGTGCAACCAAATTGGCATTACTACCTATAAATGCATTGTTTCCTATACTTGTATGAAATTTGTTTTTTCCATCATAGTTTACAAATATTACTCCGCAACCTATATTAACATTGTCACCAACAGTGGCATCCCCAATGTATGATAAATGGCCTGCCTTAGAATTATTACCTATACTGGCATTCTTAACCTCTACAAAATTTCCTATTTTTACATTTTTACCTATATGACTATTAGGTCTTAAATGAGCATTAGGGCCAATATGAGATCCATCTCCTACCCTACTATTTTCGATTAAAGAAGATTCTATTTCCACATTATCCTCTATAATACTATCTATTATTCTAGTATTTGACCGAATAATGCAATTTGTTCCCAATCTACTTGCACCTTGAATTGTAACTCCTGGGTATATAATAGTGTCAGGTCCAATTTCCACTCCATCTTCTATATAGGTGTTTTCAGGATCAATTATTGTAACCCCTCCAACCATAAAGTCTTCATTGATTCTAGCTCTCATAACTTTTTCACTAAAAGCTAACTGAACCCTTGAATTAACACCATGAATCTCTATAGAGTCATCTATTATATAGGCACCTACTTTATAGCCCCCATTTTTTAGAATACTAATAACATCGGTTATATAATATTCTCCTTGAGCATTATTATTGTCAATTTGCTCTAGTGCAAATTTCAATAGTCTTCCATTAAAACAATAAATACCGGAATTAATTTCTTTAATCTTTTTTTGTTCAGGCGAAGCATCTTTATCTTCTACAATTTCAGATATATTGCCTTCATCTTCCCTTATTATTCTACCATATCCAGTAACATCTTCCAAGATAGCAGTAAGAACTGTACCATGATTTCCTTGTTCTTTATGGTACTTTAATAATTTGTTTACAGTGTCTTTTGTTATTAATGGAGTGTCTCCATATAGAATAAGTACAGTACTATCATCTTCAATTAAGTCTATAGCCTGTTTAACTGCAAATCCAGTTCCATAGGGAAAATTATCACCAATAGCTTGTGTTCTAAAAATTATAGGTTGATCTTTAAAATATTCACTAACCTTTTCTCCCCCATGACCAATTATAACAATATTTCTTTCAACTTCTGCATCTTTGCTAGCATTTATTACATACTCTAGTATAGGCTTTCCACATACTCTATGCAATACCTTTGGTACTTCAGATTTCATTCTTGTACCTTGACCTGCAGCTAAGATAATAGATATATTCATCATAACACCTCTATTCAATTTACTTCATTTATCTTATTCCTACTATTATTATTTTAACCCATTTTTATTATAAGTCTAGAGCTAAATACATAAAGCTTTAAAATTAGATAAATTTGGACAAAAGAAAAAAGCCAAAAGGCTTTTTACTCTGTTGCTAATTCAGGTATAAGTTCAACTGCCAAACTCTTTTCGTACTCCACAAAAATTGCTTCTTGAATTTTTTTCCTAGTGGCTGCATTAATAGGGTGAGCTATGTCTCTAAATTCTCCATCTGCCATCTTTCTACTTGGCATAGCAATAAAAAGTCCGTTTTGACCTTCTATTATTTTGATATCATGTACAACAAACTCTTCATCAAATGTAACAGATACTATTGCTTTCATTTTTCCTTCTTCTGTTACCTTTCTAACCCTAACGTCTGTAATTTTCACTGTCTTTCACCACCTTCCAAGATGTAAGTAAAATATTAATCTCTTTATATATTCTATATAAAATCAAAAAGTCCTTCTTTTTTTTGAAAATAATTTTAAAATTGTGAAGTTTCTTCAAATTCTTATTATTCATTTTACTTTTATTTTATTTTTGTTATGATATAATCAATTAGTATCAAAAATATACCATTAGAATAGAATAATATTATTATGATGATTTGGTAATAATACAAATAATCAGCCACAAATTTAGGAGGAAGTCTTATGTTTGAATTTAATATATATGATAAGAAATATGAACAAATACATTTTATAGGAATCGGCGGTATTAGTATGAGCAGTTTGGCCGAGATTTTACTATCAAAAGGATATAATGTTACTGGAACTGATTCTAAAGATAGTGCAATAGTAAGCAGATTGGAAAAGTTAGGGGCAAAAATTTACATAGGACATAATAAAACTAATATTCAAGGGGCAGATTTGATTATTTATACTGATGCTATTTCAGCAGATAACGAAGAGCTTGTAGCAGCATTTAACTCAAATGTAACAGTCACAGACAGGGCAACATTTTTAGGTGCTATAATGAAAAATTACAAACATTCAATAGCAATTTCTGGAACCCACGGTAAAACTTCTACAACTAGCATGCTAGCATCAATTACAAATCACGGAACACTAGATCCAACTGTACTTTTAGGGGGACAATTAGATGAGATTGGTGGAAATGTTAGACTAGGATCAGACGATTATATTGTTACTGAAGCCTGTGAATATAAAGCCAATATATTAAAATACTATCCTACCATGGCTATAATATCCAATATAGATGAAGATCATTTAGATTACTTTAGAGACTTAGACCATATATTAGACACATTTATTGGCTATGCTGAAAATCTTAAAGAAGATAATATACTTGTTTTAAATGTAGATGACGAAAACTGTATGAAATTAAAAACCCATACCAAGGCCAAAGTAATAACTTTTGGGGTAAATAAATATGCAGATTATAAGGCAGAAAATATTTATTTTGGTCAGGATGGTTCTACAACATACCTTCTTACAATAAATGGCAAAGAAATATGGCCAATAAAATTAAAAGTTACTGGACTACACAATGTTTATAATTCTTTAGCTGCAATAGTAGCAGCTCACAACCATGGTGTATCAATGGAACTTATAAGTAAATTTATATCCTCATATACAGGTGTTCATAGAAGATTAGAATTGAAAGGTTATATTGAAGGAATTAAAATAGTAGATGATTATGCACATCATCCAACTGAAATTGAAGTTACCTTAAAAGCTTTACGTGATTCTAATAAAGCTAATATTTATTGTGTTTTCCAACCACATACTTTTACAAGAACTAAAATCTTACTAGACAAATTTGCAACAGCTTTCCAAGATGCAGATAAAGTAGTAATAGCTGATATATTTGCAGCAAGAGAACCAGACAACGGAGAAATACACTCAAAAGATTTGGCCAATGCAATTAGCAAAGCCGGATCAGATGTAATATATTTACCAACATTTGAAGAAATCCAACAATACTTATTAAAAATAGCAAGACCAGATGATGTAATAGTAACAATGGGTGCCGGCAATGTATACCTAATAGGCGAATCCATACTGGAAGGAAGCAAAGAAAAAGCGGCGGTATGACATCAATTGACAATTGACAATTCACAATGCACAATTTTAAGAAATAAAAAATAAAACCTAAGATCCTTCGACAGCAGTAATTATACTGCCCAGCTCAGGATGACACAAAGTGTTGTCATTCTGAGCACAGTGAAGAATCTATGGTTTTTCTTTTTATTGTGCATTGTGAATTGTGCATTGTGAATTTTTACCTGTCCCTGTTACCTATTCCCTGTTATCTGCACTTTTAACATTATATATCTCTTCCATCATGGTCTTTACATCTTTGCTATTATAAATAAAATAAGATAAGAGTTTTTTGTTTATTCTTCTGTAATCTGCTTTTCCTGGCATTGAATGGAATCTTATGTCTTCTGAAGTCATTCCAATTGCTTTTCTGCCGTAGGATAGAGCATCTATAAGGCCTACATCTGTTTTTACATATTCCCATCCTTTGGTTAAAACTGTTAATATCTTTCCTTGGGCTTTGGAAGCAAATGCTGCTAGAAATTGTTGTTGGGCTTTGATTCTTCCCAGATCTCCATCTATATAGCCTGTTTTATTAATTCCCTTTCTAAATCTTATAAAATCCAGTGCATCTTTTCCATAAAGTACTTGTCTCCCTGGCTTAATATCTATATTAAGTGGTGGATCTGATGTAGGGTCCCTATATCGCATGTGAAAGGGTACATCTATTTCTACACCATCTATTATATCTACTATCTTTTTTACTCCCTCATAATCCAATAAAATATAATGATGTATAGGTGCTCCTTCTAGAATATGACTAGCCGTCTTTTGAACCCCTTCTACATCATGGTCATGAAAAACACTATTTATTTTTCTTTCTTCACCACTATTAAATCCTTTTCTGTGGATATAAGTATCTCTAGGTATGGAAACTAGGTCTAATTTCTTTGAATCCGGATCAAAAGAAGCGAATATTATGGTATCTGACCTTGTACCCTCCATTCCTAGTATCAAAAAATTAATCCTACTACTATTTTCAAGTGCCTGGGATAGTGTGGTAAATACCTTTGCTTCTTTTACAGGGGTTTCTAATTTTACAAATAATTCATTTTTTATATCTTTACTTTCTGAAAATCCAAAGCCTACATTATTTTCAAGACTTATATTATTCTTTTTTATATAAGCATAGCCTCCTAAGTTAGAGACAAACAAAAACACAAAAAAAGATATAATGAAAATCTTTAAGAAGTTTCGCAAGCAAATCACCTCTCTAAAGTTTATCTATACCTTTTATTGTAACCAAAGATTAAATTAAAAACCCCAAAAAATTTGGGGTTATCTTTATTAATATTGGAAAAATCCTTTTTTAGTCTTTCTACCCAATACATTTCCTCTAACCATTTTTCTAAGTAATGGGTGGGCTCTATATTTGGAATCTCCAAATTCATCATAGAGTACGTCCATAATAGCCAAGCATACATCAAGTCCAACTAAATCCCCTAAAGCTAAAGGTCCCATCGGATGATTTGCTCCTAATTTCATTGATTCGTCTATATCCTCAGCAGATGCAATACCTTCTGCATATATTCCAATAGCTTCGTTAATCATAGGAATTAAAATTCTATTAACTACAAAACCTGGTGCTTCTTCTACTTCTACAGGAGTTTTCCCTACACTCTTAGTCAAGTCAAATATAATATCCTTTGTTGCTTCAGAAGTAGCTATTCCTTTAATAACTTCTACTAATTTCATTACTGGCACTGGATTAAAGAAGTGCATTCCAACAACTTTATCTGGTCTATTAGTAGCGTTTGCCATTTCTGTAATGGACAGGGATGATGTATTTGTAGCAAAAATTGTTTGTTCTTTACAAATAGAATCTAGTTCTTTAAGTACAAGTTTTTTTAACTCCATATCTTCTGCTATTGCTTCAATAATTAGGTCACAATCTTTTAAGTCTTCATATGAGTCAGTAATACTTATGTTTTTTAAGGTATTTTCCATTTCTTCTGCAGTCATTCTTTCTCTACTTACCAATCTATTTAAACTTTTTTCTAATGAGCTTAAACTAGCTCTTGGATTATCCTTGTCTACAGATCTAACCCACATTACTACATCATTGCCTTTTTGAGCAAAAATTTGAACTATACCAATAGCCATAGTTCCTCTACCTAAAACTCCAATCTTTTTCATGAAAATCCCCCTCTTATTTTAGTTTGTAATCTGCTAGACGTTTTTCTAAAAATGCTGACATAGCTTCTTTTTGATCTTCTGTAGCAAAACATAAGGCAAATAAGTCTTTTTCTATTTCCATTCCAGTATCTATATCTGTTTCTATTCCTCTATTTATTGCTGATTTTGCATACCTAATTGCTAATTGACCTTTAGATCCTATTTCATTAGCAAGTTTTAAAGCTGCATCCATTAAGTCTCCACCAGGAACTACATTATTAACTAATCCTATTTTCATAGCTTCATCTGCTCTTATAATTTTTCCAGTAAAAATTAATTCTTTGGCTATTCCAAGTCCTACCAATCTACTTAATCTTTGTGTACCACCAAAACCAGGTGTAATTCCAAGTCCCACTTCCGGCTGGCCAAATTTAGCTTTATCAGAAGCTAATCGGATATCGCAAGACATAGCAAGTTCACAGCCACCACCTAAAGCAAAGCCATTTATTGCAGCTATTACTGGCTTTTCCATTAATTCTATCTTTCTAAAAACACTTAAACCCTTGTGAGCAAATTCTCTAGCTTCTAAAGAATTTTTAGTCCTCATTTCACTAATATCAGCACCAGCCACAAAAGCTCGTCCTTCACCAGTAATTATCAATACATAAATAGTCTCATCAAGAGATATGTTATCTATAGCCATATCCAATTCTTCTAACACACTTGAATTTAAGGCATTCAATTCATCTGGCCTATTAATAGATAATATGCCTACATTACCTTCCTTTCTTAGTAAAAGGTTTTCATAAGTCAAAAATACTACCTCCTTTTATATTTAATTCACAGTGCACAATTCGCAATTATAAAGAGGAGATCCTCAGGATGACACCTACACTACTGTCTTGTCATTCTGAGACGGACAGTATAAGCATTACTCACGAAGAATCTCCTCTTTTGACCCTAATTGTTCATCGTGCATTGTGAATTGTGATTTGTTTTTAATCTTTTAATTGTCCATTGTCAATTTTCAATTTTCAATTGAACTAATATCCTGGTTTCCCCAACAATCGGAACATGTTTTTCTTATACTCTTCTACTCCTGGTTGGTCGAAAGGATTTACTCCTAGCATATATCCTGAAATAGCACAGGCCTTTTCAAAGAAATATATTAATTTACCTAGATAAAACTCATTTAATTCTGGAACATTTATTATTATATTTGGTACATTTCCTTTGACATGGGCTAATAGTGTTCCTTCAAAAGCCTTTTTATTAATATGATCTAAGGTCATACCTTCTAAAAAGTTGAGCCCATCTAAGTCTTCTTCATTTGCTTTTAGCTCTATTTGAGATTTTGGTCTTTCAATATTTATAGTGGTTTCAAATAAGTTTCTTCTGCCATCCTGAATAAGTTGGCCGATTGAATGTAAATCTGTAGTAAAGTTTGCACTTCCTGGATAGATTCCCTTGCCATCTTTTCCTTCTGACTCACCATATAATTGCTTCCACCACTCTCCTATATATTGCAGGCTTGGTTCATAATTAACTAATATTTCTATATCTTTACCTTTATTATATAAAATATTTCTAAGGGCTGCATATTGATAACAGGTGTTTATTCCTAAATCAGAATGAGAATATTCACCCATTGCTGAATAGGCACCTTCCATTAATTTATCAATATCAATGCCTGCTGTTGCTATTGGAAGTAGGCCTACTGCTGTAAATACAGAATATCTCCCACCCACATCATCGGGTATAATAAAGGTCTTATAGCCTTCCTTGTTTGATAATTCTTTTAGAGCACCTCTAGATTTATCTGTAGTAGCATATATTCTAGTTTTAGCTACTTCTTTACCATATTTATCTTCCATATATTCTTTAAATATTCTAAATGCAATAGCTGGTTCAGTAGTGGTACCAGATTTAGAAATAATATTTACACTAATATCTTTACCTTCAATTACATCCATTAAATCCTTAAGATAATTACTAGATATATTGTTACCTACATAATATATTTCTGGAGTCCGTCTCTTTTCTTTTGACAAATTATTATAAAAGCTATGGCTAAGAGCATCTATAACAGCCCTGGCACCTAAATAAGACCCACCTATACCAATTACTAATAATACATCTGAATCCTCTTGTATTTTCTGAGCAGTTTCTTTTATTTCTTTAAATTCTTCCTTATCATAATTACTAGGGAGGTCCATCCAACCTAAATATTCATCTCCTGGACCATTTCTTTCTTCTAGCAATTGATCACTTATTTTAACATATGGTTCTAGATTTTTAAGTTCCTCATCACTTACAAAACTATTTGAGTAATCCAATGTTATCTTCATGAAAATCCCCCCATATTCTACTTTATATATTCCATTAATACTACTGCAAAATCATCTTCTTGCTCACTATAATTGTGCTCAATCACATTTTCTTCTAACTCTTTTAGAATATTTGTAGGAGATTCTTTTATAGTATTTAATACACCTTCTACCCCAAAGTCATTGCCTTCTTGGTCTTTTATCTCTGTTATACCATCTGTGTAGAACAAGACTTTATCTCCTTTAGACAACTGTATCTTCTTTTCATCATAATACATTTCCTCTCCTAAAAGGGCTATAGGAAATCCACTAATTTGTAGCAAGTCTAGTTTATCGTTTCCAAATCTAATTGGAATACAATTGTGTCCCCCATTTGCATAGGTAAATTCTCCGCTTCTAGTATCTAACACACCATAAAATATAGTGAAATACTTATCCACGTCTAAATTTAACAAGGCAAATCTTCCATGAAGCTCTGTAAGAGTTTCAGATGGACTTAATATATCTACCTTCATGACCCTCATGGTCTGTCTAATAAACATGGTCATCATAGAAGCAGAAACCCCATGACCAGCCACATCACTAATATATATGCCTATGTGATTTCTATCAATATGAAATACATCAAACATATCTCCACTAAGCATTTCTGAGGGCCTATATATATAGTCCAAATTAATACAATCCAAAATTCCCTTTTTTGGTAAAATTCTTTCTTGTATTCTCTTGGCAAACTCCAAATCTTTCCTCATCTTTTTGTTTCTTTCTATTAATTCAATCTCTAGCTTTCTTTCACGAGTAACATCTCTAAAAACTTCTACGGCTGCATAAATCTTGCCTTCACCATTAGTTATAGGGGAACTTTTTACAGAATAATAGTTACCATTTATAATCTCTTCTTTTTGAACAACTTCTCCAGTTATTATACTAATATTTGATATACAAAAGGAACATCTCTTATTGTCCTCATGGATAAGATAGCAATCCTTACCTACCATATCCTGACCAAAGTTTTCTCTCATGGTCTTGTTGGCAAACAAAATAGAACCTGATGAATCTACAACCCTAACCCAGTCTGCCATACCATCTAAAACATGATAGTTTAATATTCCATAATCTTGTATAGTATTATGAAGAGTGTTTTCTATTTTATCCATATAACCACCTACATTTTATATTTAATCTCCAAGATTGTTATAAATTTAACTTTACTTATATTGTATCTTATGTT
>CAZAGS010000010.1:0-36743 GCA_964484955.1 uncultured Tissierellaceae bacterium | reverse complement strand
AGGCCATGCAAAAAAATGATGAAATATTAGGTGCCATTGGATGGTGTATGTTTGACTATAATACTCATAAGGAATTTGGCAGTGGAGATATGATTTGTTATCATGGAGTAATGGATATGTATCGTATACCTAAGGATGCAGCTTATGTATATGGGTCACAGCAAGATAAAATACCAATTATGCATATTGCAAGTTCCTTAAATATTGGTGAGTACAAAGGCTCATTACTGGAAGATATTTATGTTTTTACTAATTGTGATTATATTAAACTATATAAAAATAACCAATATATAAAGGAGTTTTATCCTAGCAAAGATATTTATCCTAATGTAGCCTATCCACCAATTATTGTGGATGACTTAATAGGTGATGAAATACTTGATAATGAAAAGTTTTCTCCAGCAGATGCTAAAAGGGTTAAAGATATATTAATCAATGTGAGTAAAAATGGAATGAATTTAAGTCTTTCAGATAAATTAAAAATGGCATGGATCTTCTTTAAATACAAAATGAATATGGCACATGCAGAAGACATATATACTAAGTATTTTGGTGGTTGGGGAGAGGCTGCTACAAATTATACTTTCGAAGGCTATATTGGTGACAAATGTCTATTAAAAACAACAAAAGGGCAGGTTAAAAATCCTAAATTAACTATGACTATAGATGAAAAGATATTAATTGAGGATGTTACCTATGATACAACTCGAATCATAGTAAAACTAGTTGATGACTATGATAATAATATTGTATATGCCAACGATACATTTACAATAGAGACAGATGGGCCTATTGAATTAATTGGACCAAAGACCATTGCACTTATTGGAGGCTCTATAGGATTTTGGGTCAAGACTAGAGGGGAGACAGGAATAGGAAAAATAAAAATTCTATCTGAGCGTTTTGGTATATTAGAAGATAATATTAAAATTGAAAAATATATTAGTAAAAGCTAAAAGTAATAAATAAGAACCCACTTATGGTTAGGGTTCTTATTTATTATAAATTTAATTTTACTTACTCTAGCTGGAAATCGAATTCTTGGTCTCTAATTACATTAAGTATTTTTGCTCTCTTCTCATTTGGATTTGTAAGTAATCCAACCACTTGTTTACTAAATGAATCTAAAGGTTTATCTGCATTCCTTAAATCATAATAAGTTTGCATCTCTTTATCATATTCTTTTAAAGACTCTAAATAATTATCTTGAATTACATATTTGTTTTCAAAAACTTTAAGAGATAAATTCATTCTAGGTTTTAAAGCAGGTTCTTGATCTGGATATCCAAAACCTAAACCAACAATAGGAAAGGTTAACTTTGGTAAATCTAATATTTCTATAATTCTAGCTGAATCATTTAATATACTTCCAAAATAAACCGCTCCCATATCTAAAGATTCTATGGCTGTATACATATTTTGCGCTGCTATACAACCATCAGTAAATCCTTGGAAAAACCTATCCATATCTTTTTTAGCATCAAGGTTTTCTCCCATTTCTTCTGATATCATTGCATTTCTAAATACATCAACTATAAAAATTAATAATTCTGGTACATCATTAACATAGTCTTGTTTACATACTTGTGATATTTCATTCCTCATCTTAGGATCAGTAATTCTAATTATGCTATAAGATTGCATGCAAGTACTTGAAGCTGTTCGATTTGCAACTTCAAATAATGTGTTTAATACCTTGCTTTCCATAGGGATATTTTTAAATTTCCTTATTGTTTTATGATTAAGTTGATTTTTTATTGTTTTATTCATAATATCAATCCTTTCTTCTATATATTTAATAATTAGTCTATATGTTTAGTATCTAGTCTAAATATAACTACTAGTGCTAATATTGATGATATTGATCCTACAGAAACTGCTAATTTAAAACCACCTGCATTGAATATTATAGGTCCTAGTATTGAATATACTGTAACTGCTAGTGCATTTATGGTATAAAATATACTCATAAAAGTACCTCTTTTTTCTACTTTCATTTCTGAAGCGTAGGTCTGATAAGCAGTCCATCCACCATCTAAGCCAAAGGTAAATAATGCAGATAATAAAACTGCAACGTATATATTAGATAAATATGGGACAATTAATTGAGATAAAACTAAAATGGTAAAAAAGCTCCTTGATAACCTTAATTTACCTATTTTATCAGAGAAAACTGTAGAGAATATTATTCCTGAAGTTGAACCAATGGCTAATACAGTATAAACAATCCCTATTTGTTCTTGAGATAAATTAAATGAATTACTTAAATATACTCCAAAATAACCTAATAATAAGGATGGTGCTGCAAGTAAAAGTAAAATAGAAAAAAAGATTTTAAAACTTTCAGGTTCTTTTATAATATTAAGGATTTCCATTCTATCTATTTTTACATCTGCTGACTTAGATGTTTCAGGTAGTTTAAATAACATTAGTAATGCAAGTAAACCTAGAATTCCTAAAGGTAAATATACAGCTCCAATGTTGTTGAAAATACTTATAACTTTAGTTGCATATAGTGGCCCGATTATTATAGCAAGTCCAAATGCACACCTTAGTATACCAGATGCTTTACCTCGATTTTCGTAACTAACAAATTCAGAAATATAAGATAAATTTGTACCGCTCAAAGAAAAATAACCAAGTCCAATGAATATCCTACCAAAGGCAAAAAGAATTGGAGTGTTTGCTAGACCAGCCAAGACTGTACCTACAATATAAACTGTTAATGCAAAAGATAAGAGCTTTTTTTTACCATGTCTGTCTGCCATAACCCCTAAAAATGGGACAAATATTCCTACTGCTGAATAACCTAAATTGAAAAGCATAACACTGCTTTCTCGAATATTGAAATACATAGCCAAATAAGGTGCTAGTGGACCAATTAAATTCATTTCCATGGCGATAATAAATTGAATAATGAAAGTTGTTAAGAAAATCAAAAATGTATTCATAATTCCTCCTGATATTATATTTTGTCAATCTATTGAAAATTATCTCTATTTCCTATATAATGTTCGTGATACGAAATATATTAGAACTAGGGAGTGGGTCTTTTGTTAAAAAGATTTATATCATATTATAAACCTCATAAGAAATTATTTTTTATTGATATGTTTTTTGCATTTTTAATATCAGTATTTGATCTGATATTTCCAATATTTACTAGAAAAATGATTAATGAAATTATACCTAATGGCCAAATGAATCTACTAATTACATGGACTATTATAATGGCCATCTTATTTATCTTAAGATACATAAGTACTTATATTGTAGCATACTGGGGGCACTTATTGGGAGTAAAAATTGAACACGATATGAGAAGAGATTTATTTTCTCATTTACAAACATTACCATTTTCTTATTATGATAATACCAAAACAGGACATATAATGTCCAGAATGATAAACGATTTAAGAGATATTACTGAATTAGCTCACCATGGACCAGAGGATTTATTTATCTCGGGAGTTATGTTACTAGGATCTTTTACTATTTTATTGACTATAGAGTGGAGACTTACCCTAATATTATTTGCATTTATTCCGATTATGATCTACTTTGCAATATCTAAGAGGAAAAGAATGGAAGAGTCATTTAGAAAAGTAAGAGAAAAGATAGCTAATGTAAATTCACAATTAGAAAACAGTATATCTGGAATAAGAGTTTCCAAATCTTTTACTAATGAAGATTATGAAATTGAAAAGTTTAATTATGGCAATATGGAATTTGCCAATGCTAGAAAAGGTTCCTATAAGGTAATGGCAGAGTTTATTTCAGGAATAGGAATTATATCAAATGTATTAAACTTACTTGTAATCTCATTAGGTGGATATTTTGTATATAAAGAAATAATAAATTTTGGTGATTTATTTGCTTATACATTATATGTGAACTTTTTTATGCAACCAATAAGAAGATTAACAGAATTTACACAACAATTACAAGATGGAATGACTGGTTTTGAAAGATTTTTAGAGGTAATGGATATTGAATCTGATATCGTTGATGGACCTAATTCTATTGATATAGCTGATATGAAAGGTGGAATATCCTTTAAAAATGTTAGTTTTGCCTATAACAACGGGGAAGATGTAGTACTGTCCAATTTAAATTTAAATATAGAAGCTGGAAAGACTGTAGCATTAGTGGGTCCTTCAGGGGCAGGCAAGACCACTCTTTGTCATTTACTACCTAGGTTTTATGAAATTAAAGATGGGGCTATAGAAATTGACCATGTTGATATTAGAAATATAAAATTGAAGTCACTTAGGAAAAATATAGGGCTTGTCCAGCAAGAAGTATTTTTGTTTACAGGTACAATTAAGGACAATATACTCTATGGTAATCCTCAGGCTAGTGATGATGAGATAATAGATTCAGCCAAGAAAGCTAGCATACATGACTTTATACTAACATTACCTGATGGTTATAATACCTACATTGGAGAAAAGGGAGTAAAACTATCAGGAGGACAAAAGCAAAGAATTTCCATAGCAAGATTATTTTTGAAAAATCCTCCAGTATTAATATTAGATGAAGCAACTTCTGCTTTAGACAATGAAACTGAAATAATGATTCAAAAATCATTAAATGAATTAGCTCGAGGTAGAACAACCCTGATAATAGCCCATAGACTATCTACCATTAAAAATGCAGACGAGATTCTAGTTTTAACCTCAGAAGGTATTATAGAAAGTGGAAATCATGACAAATTAATACAAGAAAATGGATTATATACTAGACTATATAATAGTCAATTTAAAGAACTTATTAACTAAGTTAAAAATGCCTTATTATTCTAAATGTAACAGAATAATAAGGCATTTAGTATAATATATGACTAAGTATAAATAAATGTCACTTAATTGTAACTTTTTATTAATGTAATTGTAACCATTGGGTATACAAGGTATAATAAGATAAATAAAGACATAATAAATGGTGGTGGAATCTATGAAAAATAAAAGAATTTTTAAAAGCTTATTTATATTCCTCTTAGTAATTTCTACTTTTATTTTGAGCGGTATATTTATTAATAATCAATACTTTGAAAAGAATGTAGTTGAAGCTAATAGCGTATCTGATGCATTCAATATTATGGGGAAAAATAACCCTATTAATAAAGCTTTAGCTAAGGAAATCAAAGATATTGAAGATAGAGAACAAGCAAAACTAGAATTAGAACGATTAAAAGAAATAGAAAGATTGAAAGAAGTGGAAAGATTAGCAGAAATTGAAAGAATAGCAAGAGAAAAGGCTAAAAAAGAAGAATTTGATAAAAATAGGAAAATAGCTTATTTAACTTTTGATGATGGACCATCCTCTCAGTCTACGGATGCAATATTAGATATACTTGGAGAATATAATATAAAAGCTACTTTTTTTGTAGTTGGTAAAATGGTAGTAAATTATCCTGAAGTACTGCAGAGAACCTTAGAAGAAGGACATGCTATAGGTAATCACTCTTATTCTCATGATTATGGATATATATACCATAGTGGAAAAAACTTTATGAGGGATATAAACTTAGCAGATGAGGCCATAAAAAATGCCTTAGGACAGGATTTTGAAACAAAAGTAATGCGTTTTCCAGGAGGATCATTTGGAAAGCAAAAAATACCTATGATTAAATTGGTAAAAGATGCAGGCTATAATTATTTTGATTGGAATGCCTTAAACGGTGATGCGGAAGGTGTATTAATGCCTAGTGATTATTTAGTAAGGAGATTAAAAGAAACATATAGAAATCAATCAAACTTAATAGTATTAATGCATGACACAGATGTAAAGACCACAACAGTAGAATCACTTAGTAGTATTATAGATTTTTTAATAGAGCAAGGATACGAATTTGGTGTAATTGATGAGAACTATAAAAAATAGGATGTGATAATTTGGATATATCTATTTTAATTGTAGAAGATGAAGAATCTATTAGACGATTTATTAAAATCAATTTAGAAAGAGCAGGTTATGTAGTTAAAGAAGCTGGTTCTGGGGAAGAAGGCATTGAAATTGCCAGACGAGAAAAAATAGACATTCTAGTTTTAGATATTATGCTGCCAGGTATGGATGGATTTGAAACCTGTAAAATAATGCGAAATGAATTTCCTAACCTAGGCATCATAATGCTAACGGCTAAAACACAGGATGTTGATAAGATTATGGGTCTAGAGTATGGGACAGATGATTACATGACTAAGCCTTTTAACCCTATGGAATTAGTCCTTAGAATTAAATCATTAGCTCGTAGAATAGAACCTGCACATGAGGACTTAGATGGGAGATATCTAGAATTTGGTCCTTTTAGAATTGATGTTTATTCTAGAAGATTTTCTAAAAACATGATAGAAATGGATTTAACACCAACAGAATTTTCTATAGTAAAGATATTTATGGAAAATCCAGGTAAGGCCTTCAGTAGAGATGAAATCTTGAATATGGTTTGGGGTCTTGATTTTGTAGGAGATTCTAAAATTGTAGATGTAAATATAAGGCGATTAAGAGCCAAAATCGAATTAAATCCCAGTGACCCAAAATATATAGAGACAGTTTGGGGTATTGGCTATAGGTGGAATATAACTTAGGAGAATAATATGAGAAAGAGTATTAAAACCAGATTAGTTAAAAACTTTATGTTAATCATACTGATTACTGTTTTAATTTTAGAAACAGTATTATTAACTGGTGTAAAAGATTACTATTATAAAAATATGGAAGATATATTGAGTAATCAAATAGACTTTTCTACTGATTTCTATTCAAGATATTTTGACACCTTTACTTTAGAGGATATATTAATTGATGAAATAGATATATTTTGGCGTTATACAAATGCTCAGGTACAAATATTATCATTAGATGGAGAAGTGCTAATGGACTCACTAGGTATAGTTCATAGTGAAAATATTAATTCTAATGATGTAGTAGATGCCAAAAGTATGGATAAAGGAGTATGGGTAGGAAATATAGCTTATGATGACTATCCGGTTATGAGTGTTTCAAAGGTTCTTTTAAATAAGGGCCAGCAAATTGGAATTATTAGATTTATAAGTTCCTTAGAATCAACAAATATTATAATTAGAAGAATATCATTTTTGTTTTTTTTAATGGGTATTATTGTAATATTTATTTCTGCTATGGTAAGTATTTTTTTAGCCAATTCCATTGTAAAGCCATTGAGAGAAGTAACAAAAGTGGCAGAAAAGATGGCTAATGGCCAATTTAAAATAAGAAGCTATGTAAAGATTGACGATGAGATTAAGAAATTATCTGATACTTTAAACTATATGGCTGAAGAAATAATAAAGAAAGAGCAGATAAAAAATGATTTCATTTCTTCTGTATCACATGAGCTAAGAACTCCCTTAACGGCCATTAAGGGATGGGCTATTACTCTTAAAAGTGATGAATATAGTGATGATGAATTATTAATGGATGGATTAAATATAATAGAAACTGAAAGCGATAGATTGACTCAAATGGTAGAGGATTTATTAGACTTTTCCAGATTTATATCAGGCAGAATAATATTACAAAAAGATGAATTTGATATCATAAATACAATTGAAATGATAGGAAAACAATGGACACCCAGAGCTAAAACCAACAATATAAACTTTGTTGTTGATACAAACAATGAACATATTTATGTAATTGGAGATGAAAATAGAATAAAACAAGTACTTATTAATTTATTAGATAATGCTTTTAAATTTACTAATGAAAATGGAATCGTAAGATTATCAGTAAGCAAGGAAGTGAATCAATTGGTATTAGAAATTGAGGATAATGGTATTGGAATACCAGAAGAAGATTTACCTAATATTGTAGAAAAATTTTATAAAGGAAAACATAGTAAATCTCACAGTGGCATAGGTCTTTCAATCTGTGATGAGATAATAAAACTTCATGAAGGTAAAATAACCATAGAATCAGAAGTTGATAAAGGGACCTTGATAAGGGTGTTTTTACCACTAGAGGAGAATGTCATATGAAAAAGGTGATATTAATTTTTATTTTATTATTATCAATTGTTCTTTTGACCTCTTGTAATATTGATGATGGGCCTGCAGCTGAGAGAATTAAGGCTCCCGAAATTAATAGCTCTCCTATAAGTGGTAAATGGGTTATTTCATTAAATATGAATGAAAAACCTTCAGAAGATAAAGATTTGAAGCCTGATTTACACCTTAATAAAGAAGCATTATTTCACAAAGATAGTGTTGTTATAGGTGAGGAATATTCTACAGAGCCAAGTTTTAAAATGAAAATTGTTAATGCATATGATTACTTATTATACAAATATAAAATTACGCCAAATAGTTTAGGAATTGAAGAAGATACTATAAGTGTCATAACAATACTTAATGAAAATCAGTATTTTTATGAGTTTATAAAATATGGGGAAGAAGAGCTCCTAGTAAAAATAGAAGATAGTTTTTATAAACTGACTAAGCTGGTTGATGAAGTTAGTTTAGAGGAGATAAATCGATATATTGATGTTGAGAAAAATACTATTAGAGCGCTAAACATTGCCGAAGTTAATGAATTACAATCTGGAATTTTACTAGGTATAAAAACCCCTACTTATGATGAAAAGGGAAAATTGGCAGATTGGAAATATAAGACTATATGGATAAATAGTCTAAACAATAAAATTGTAGGTGCTTATGAATTGGAGGATCTACTTGTACCAAGAAAAAATGGCTTTTGGATGGTTAGGGTTAATCGGAATTATAATGGCTTAATCCAAGATGAGATTTCAGCTATTCCGCTATTTAAGCTGTCTGATAGTACTATAATTGAAGGTGATGATGTAAGCATGTTTCTAACTTCACCACCATATAGAAAAGAAGAACTTGGAAGTGTAGCTATTCTTAATAATATTTTATTTGTTGGCAATGATTATTTATCTATTGAAAAAATTAATAAATTTAATCAAGAAAAGAAAACATTAGAGGTTTATTCCTTGGATAATATTGCTGAAAAGATACCAATAAATCTGTCTGACTTAATTGGTGAAGATGGCAAAAGGATTTTTACAGAAGGGGCACAAAGTGCTGTTCCTATAGACTCACAGATTAAATTAAATGAAGAAAATGTAGGAATCATTAGGAAAAGTGGTTATTGGACAATAAAGGGTAGGGTGAATTTTGTACAAAATGAGGAAGAGTTGTACAAGGATTTTAATATAAAGGCAATTCCACCTAAAGAAATGATTAACTATGATTCTCATACAATATCTTGGAATGAGTTAAAGATGAATATACCAGAAACCATAGATGCATTTTCGTCTCCTAATAATGACATAATAATTATATCAACTCATTCTCATTTATTAATATACAATGTATTTGATGGAAATTTAAATACTAGTCCTGTAGGTAAAATCAAGCTACCAGAGAATTCTTCTATTATAATGTCTGAATGGGCAGTAGGAAGATACCCTAGTATATGGCAAAATGAAGTAATAAAAAACAATGGAATTGAATTAGAATATAAGATAGATTAGCAAATCAAATGGGTATATAATATAGCAAGGAGTGATTATATGGACGAGTTCTTGGAACATTTAGATTACGCAAAATTATTAGCTTATATATCATTAGCTGTTATTATAATCACATATATTACCCATAGAATATTTAGAAAAACCAATAGAGCTATTAAGTATTTGCCTGGACTATTTCTTATAATCATTGGGCTATATAATTTATACACAGTTGGAAATGACATAACAAGAACTGCAGGAATTAGCAATTTAGTCTTGTTTTTAATTGGAGTAGGCTCGGGTTTCGTTGGTCTGTTATTTGGACTTATATTAGGAGTATATAATAAAGAAAAAAGACCAAAAAAGAAAAGAAAATTAAGAGATACTAATGTAGTAGAAGCTAAAACAACAGAGTAAAATAAAGGGCCACTTAATATTAAGTGGCCCTTTATTGACATCTATTTTATCTAAAATCCAAATACCATATATTCTCGTTACTGGTAGATATGGCTAAAGCGCCTGCCTCCAATATAGTATTAACGTCCGATAGGTCCATTACTAAACCACTTGCTATTATAGGTATGGTTATTTCATTTTGAATTTTCTTAATTACTTTTGGCATTGGAGCTGGAAGCATTTCTATTCCATGAGGATGATTTGTTTTAATAAAATTTAAAGCCTGTTTTAAGGCATTTGAGTCAGGAATAAACATTCTATAAATTGTAAAGACACCCATATCTTTACTGAGTTTCACCAGATTCTGCTTACTAGTAATTATTCCATCTAATTGAATATTTCTAATTATATATTCTAAGCCCCAGGTATCCTTTGAGAATCCATCTATTAAATCAATATAAATATAAAGGCTTTTATTAGCTAAGGCGACTTTAGAAGAAATTTCTTTTAGATTAAAGATATTACCTGTCATTAAGAATATAATCTCACAGGGAGATTTCAATGCTATTTCTAATTTATCTAGATCGTTTATAGAAACTATTATAGGATTTCGTGCTACTTTATCAAAAAAAATATTCACACCTTCACCTGGCCTTTTTATTTTTTATTAGTTCTAACTTTTGCTTTCTAGTTAATTTTTTTATTTCTCGTTCTCTTCTTTGAGCTTCTATTTTACTAGAGAATTCTTGACTATATACTAAAGTCACAGGTATTCTGCCTCTAGTATACTTGGCTCCCTTCCCACTATTATGAGTAGAAAATCTTCTCTCTAGATCATTTGTATATCCAGTATATAAAGTATTATCATTACATTCTAATATATATGTAAAATACATTTATTCACCTTCTAAGACTTTACTCAAGACTTTATTAACTACATGGTAGGGATAACCTTTTCTTTGAAGAAAACCACCTAGTTTCCTATAGATGCTGTTTCTATCCTGACCTTTATAAGACTTCATCTTTTTCTCAGCAAGAATTAAAGCTATTTCATATTCTTCATCCTGATCAAGCTTTAATTGTTCTTCTATAATTTCTTTGGATATTCCTTTTTTTAAGAGTTCATATTTAATACGTTTAGAACCAAATTTGTTTAAATTTTGCTTGTCCCTTATAAAACTTTGTGCAAAATGTAGGTCATTTAAATAATTATTCTCTTTACAGTATTCAATAGATCTGTCAATATAGTCCTCTTCAAATCCTTTTTCCTTTAATTTTATATAAATTTCATTTACAGATCTTTGCCTATAAGAAATTAAATTAAGGGCTGCACTAGTAACTTTAATTTGCTCCTCAGCCTTTATAACATCTTCGATATAATCCTTATTCAATTCTTTGCCTATATAGAGATCAAATTTATATCTAAGTTCATCTGTTAAGCCAAAAGCAAAAGTATTATCTATATAAATATTTACTCTATCTTTATTTCTTTGACTTTCTATGTCAGTTATTTTCATTAGTTTTTCCTTTCTTTGTTGATTTTCTAATAAATCTTACGGTTTTATCTATTATGCTTATAGTTGTATAATCACTTAAATTTGTATCAAAAGAATGGTCTCCATACTTATGCACTAAAAATGTATGGTTTACTTTGTAATAATCTAATCTTTTAATTAAATTAATTGATGATTTAAAAGGTACAGTGTTATCCAGTTTACCATGTGCAATTAAAGTAGCTATCATTGATTGGTTAATATAATTTATAGGTGAATAATAATCATATACTTCTTTGACTTCTGTGGGTCTTCCATTTAGTGTTCTACGAGTTGCAAACTTGGCAAATATAGATTTATTATCTGCAGAAAACAAGTCTGCTAGATTAGAAGGAGGGTAGTAAGCCACCACAGATTTAATTCCCTCCATTGCTTTAGAATTATTGATAAAAGTATAATATGAAGAATATAGTAAAGCTAAATGTGCACCTGCAGAAAGTCCCATTAATACTATATTTGTTTTGTCTACCTTAAGTGTCTTAGCATGTTTTTTAATGTATTTTAATCCATCTGAATAATCAGACAGAATATCATCCATATCATGACGATATCCGTATCGATAATCAATACTAGCCACTGCAAATCCTTTAGATGCTAGGTACTTGCACCAAGAAACATTATTAGGTTGATTTCTAAAACCGGAAATCCAACCTCCACCATGGCAAAAGTAGACAAAGGGATATGATCGTAATGGTTTACCTAATGGATAATATATATCAAATTTCAAGTCTCGATTTGAAGTGCTTTTATAGGTATAGGTTTCCTTATTTACATCTTTTGGTGTAGACATTGGAACTTTTGAGGTTAGTGTTTTCCAAGAATAAATTAGCAAAGATAAAATAAAATAATAAAAACCTAGTGTTACATCAGATAGAAATAGACCTATGAAAATTATAAATAGGTAAATTTTATTTACAATAAAAAATGACCCTTTTAACTTATCTTTTAATTTATTCATAATAATTTAGCCTCCTTTATTTTTGCAGTGGATCTTCGACTTTCTCTTTTCTAAGGAGGGCTTTCCTTGAATTTTTGTCTGTAATATTAACCTTGTGTAACATATACTTAGCTAATAAATAACCAAAAGGTAGCCAATTTACATGGGAAATTGGTAATACTTTCCTGTTAGAACCTTTCATTTCATCATATAAAGCAGCTCTTGATTGAATTGGCAAGGTGCTATCAAAAAAAGCATCAATAAAGGTTACTTTATTCATTGGGATTAAATGAGCATAACTCATAGGGTCAATTTTAAAAAGTGGATGTATTTCTTTATTATTTAACAATTCTTCCAGTGTCATATTTTTAACTAGGGGAAATTGTTCTTCATAAAGAGAATATAATTTATCTTTATTACTTAGATCAAATTCTACATTTTTATCTTTTGAAAATATTCTTCTAACAAATGATGTAGCTGGAGACTCGTGAAGTATTTTAGGTATATGACCACCTGTAGTCATAAATAAAGTGTGAGCTATACGTTTATCTATGGCGGACACTATGGTACTGATCATTCCTCCAAGACAATACCCCATTAATAAGCTATTAGGTTTCCATAATTCCAATTCTTCTAAGAGATCAATGGTGGTTAGGGTATCAACAACTGCATGTTCCCAGAACCGGTACATTGTTTCCATTTCAGGGTACAAAAAGGACCTACCACTAACTGAATTATCTTCAACTCTTGTATAGTTTCCAGGTAATATTAAAATACTAGTATTAACCCCTGCAGAAGCCAGATGTGGACCAAGCCATAGTAAGAATTTTATATTTCTACTTCCCAGTCCATGAAGAATTAAAGTTGAAGCCTTAGCTTCTTTTTTGGGATGAAAATTATAAAATTCAACAAGCTCAGTGCCGGGTGCAGGGTTCTTGAACAGTGTATTATATCTTACATAGGAGCATCTATATCCCTTACCCTTAAATATGTAACCTGATACATATTTAATTTTTGTTTTTTTATATTCAAAATTTATATTCATAAAAAATCCTCTCTAGTATAGTCCTATATTTTGTCTTCTTATTATTTATATTAGGAATTATATATATACCCAATATTAGCAATAGTATTGGCAAATGAAGCCTGATTTAATGAAAGCTCATATATGACATCAAGAATGTCATATAAATTATATTATTATTTGGAGACATAAGTTTTTTCATAAATTTACTTTTTTTAGAAGATATGTATATATTATCAGAGTTATAAGAAAATATGAATAGTAATTGAAAATAATTCACTTTAGACAAAGTTTATGGTAACATAAGTAAGTAGATAACCTTTAGGAGTGAGCATATGTATAATATCTTATCCATTTTATTTAAATATGTTTTTATTGTAATAATATATATGTTTATATTTAGTATAATACGACTTATTTACCTTGATATAAGAAGTATTAAAGCAATTAAAACTGATGACAATGCCTATTTAAAATTAATAAATAGAATTGATTCGCTTCCCTTTAAAATAAAAGACCATTATTCTATTGATAACAAATTAACTCTTGGAAGGCATGGGGACAATAATATAGTTTTAAAAGATCCTTTTGTTTCTAAACATCATTTGCAAATAGTAGAAGATGAAGAAGAGTACTTTTTAGAAGATCTAAATAGTGCTAATGGAAGTTTTTTAAATGGAGATAGGGTCCAAGATGTAATTAGATTAAAAAATGGAGACAAATTAACCATAGGGAATATTGAATTTCTATTTGTAAATAGAGAGTAGGTGATTATATGTTTAAGAAAAAAATAACCAGTAATAGCCCGAGAAATTTGTTGTTAGTTTTTGAATTGCTAGCAATATTTTTAATGTTCTTATATAATAGGGAAAATATAGATAGGTATACTTTTATTACAGGAGTTGGACTGATTTTAATTATTTATATATCAAATTATATATTGCAAAAAGTTTCCTCTGGTGATAATTACATATTTTTAATAGTTACCATGTTATTAACTATAGGAACTATAATGATTTATAGAATCGAGCCTCTTTCTGGTGCAAAACAATTATTATGGATTACTTTAGGAATTTTAGTGTTTTTTATTACTTATTTTATATTAAAATATATTACTAAATGGGACAAGTGGATTTACCTCTACTTAGTTCTGTCTTATGGACTATTTGCAATGACCTTCTTATTGGGGAAGAGAAAGTATGGAGCTATTAACTGGATTAGCATTGGAGGATTAAGTTTTCAACCTGCTGAAATAATAAAATTGTTATTAATTTTTATATTAGCTTCTTATTATGCAAATAATGATAAGTTCAAAAATATGAAATTTTCTAAGTATTATCCAATGATTATGGTTTATAGTTTTATTGCCCTATTATTTGCACAAAGAGATTTAGGAATGTCTGTAATATTTTATTCCATATTTATAGGGCTTCAGTACATTTATGAAGAAGATAGGGTACAAGTTTTATATAATTTGGGATTTTTCACAGCAGGAGCAGTTCTGGGATATGCATTATTTGACCATGTTAAAATTAGGTTTCAAACATGGATTAATCCTTGGGCTTATATAGATAACAAAGGCTATCAGATAACTCAATCCCTGTTTGCAATAGCAGAAGGAGGTTTTTTTGGAACTGGACTGGGTCTTGGACATCCACATTTCATACCCTTAGTAGAAATGGACTTTATATTTGCAGCTATATGCGAGGAAATGGGTATATTTACTGGAATTGGAGTTATTATGCTTTTTATGATTTTAGTATATAGGGGCTTTAAAATTGCCATAAGTCAGGACAATAAATTTTATAGGATATTAGCTTTAGGTATAAGTATATTATTTGGCATACAGTCTTTTATAATACTTGCAGGAGTTTTAAAATTAATTCCATTAACAGGAATTACATTACCTTTTGTTGCATATGGTGGCAGCTCAATATTAACTAGTTTTATTGCATTGGCTATATTACAGGTTGCCTCTGAGGATATAACTATTAGGGAGGCATATAATGAACAAGGAAATTAAAAGAGTAATATTATTACTAATTGGATTTTGTATAATATTCATTGCTTTAATTATTTATATGAGCTATTTTCAAGTTTTTGTAGCTGAAGGAATAAAAACTAACCCTTATAATAAAAGATTATGGATAAATGAAGAAAATACACTTAGGGGTTCTATAGTAGATAGGGAAGGAAATATTTTAGTTTATAGTGAAAAAAAAGATGATAGTAATATAAGATATTATAAATATGGTAGACTCTACAGCCATACTATTGGCTATAGCTATAGAGAGTATGGTAAAGCAGGCTTGGAGTTACAGTACAATAATGCCTTGTTAGACATTAATGAAAATAAGGCAATCAATGAATTTAAAAATATAGTTGCCCCAAGTACCGTTGGAAATACTTTAAAATTAACCTTAGACCATGGTACTCAAGTCAAAGCTAAGGAGTTATTAAAGGGAAGAAAGGGTGCTATTGTTGCTATGAACCCAACAACAGGGGAGGTATACGCTATGGTTAGCCTTCCAGATTTTGATTCTTCCAACTTAAAAGTAGATTGGAAGGAAATAAGTGAAGATACAAGTAGCCCCCTATTAAACAGAGCTATATCGGGACTTTATACACCTGGATCTATATTTAAAATAATAACCACGGCAGCTGCATTAGATTCTATTGATTTAAATAGAGAATATGATTGCCAAGGAAGTACTATAATAGATGGCTATACATTTAAGGATTATCAAGGAAAGGCCCATGGACATTTAGATTTAAAAGGTGCTCTAGTTAAATCTTGTAATACTTATTTTACTGAAAAGTCTTTATTTATTGGAAAGTCTAAAATGCAACAAGTTAGTGAAAGTTTTATGTTTAATAATAAAATACAATTTGATCTTCCTGTTTCTATTTCTAAGGTACCTTATAAAGATAACATAGGGAAAACGGATATAGCAGCCGCCTCAATTGGACAAGGAAAAGTTGTTGCTACACCTTTAAATATGGCATTAGTAGCTTCAGCTATTGCTAACGAAGGTCAAATAGTTAAACCTATTCTAGTTAAAGAAATTATATCCAGCACTGGTAAGGTACTTAGAACACATGATAGTGAAACATTATCTATTGCCACAAATAGTACTATAGCAAATGAAATCAAAAACATGATGGTGGAAGTAGTAAAATCTGGAACTGGAGTAAATGCTTCAATTAAAAATGTTGTAGTTGCTGGAAAAACAGGAACGGCAGAGAATCCGTCTGGAAAGTCCCATGCTTGGTTTATTGGATTTGCACCAGCTGAAAATCCTAAAATATCCATAGCTGTAGTTTTAGAAGAGGAAGGCTCTACAGGAGGAGCATCAGCCGCACCTATAGCTAGAGATCTTATAATTTATAGTCTAAATAATTTAAATTTTTAAGGAGGAAATATGAAAAAAACTAATGGGTTGTTAAAGAGAGAAGATGTGGCCAAAGAATTTACATGGGATTTGGAATCTCTATATGAAAATCAAGAGTCATGGGACGCTGATTATAATAGGGGAAAACTATTAGCACAAGACTTTGAAAAATATAAAGATAGAGTAGTAATATCTAGTGAAAACCTTTATAATTCACTAGTAGATAAAGATGAACTATATAGAATTATTGAAAATTTATATGTATATTCACATATGAAGTTAGATGAAGATACAACAAATAGCACTTCACAAGCTCTTTCTGATAAAGCTTTAAATCTTAGTGTTGAGGTTATGGAAAAGACTTCCTTTTTAGAGCCGGAAATCTTAAAGTTAAATAATGAAAAACTAAATATTTTTTATGAGGAAAAACAAGAATTAAAATTATATAGACAATATTTAGATGATTTATTAAGAAAAAAAGACCACATTTTGTCTGCTAGAGAAGAGTCAATTTTAGCAAAAATAGGAGAGTTTTCTAATTCTCCACAAAAAATATTTTCTATGTTAGATAATGCTGATCTTAAGTTTCCTATAATAAAAGATGAAAATGGGAAAGATGTTGAAATAACTCACGGAAATTTTATTCCTTTAATGGAATCAAATAATAGAGATGTAAGGAAAGCTGCATTTGAAGCTGTATATAGTACTTATAGGAGCTTTAAAAACACTTATGCTTCTATTTTAGACGGAGATTTAAAAAAGAATATATTCAATAGTAAAATTAGAAACTTTAAAAGCACTAGAGAATCATCTTTAAGTAGGAATAATATACCTACAAGTGTTTACGATAATTTAATTAGTTCAATACATGATAATTTAGATAGTATGTACAAATATATGGACATTAGAAAAAGGGCATTAGGGGTAGAAGAACTTCATATGTATGATTTATATACACCAATTGTTAAAGAAGTAGATTTTAAAATCCCTTATGAAGAAGCAGTAAAATTAATTAAAAGTGGATTACACCCCTTGGGAGATGAATATGCATCTATAATTGATGAAGGGTTCTCATCAAGATGGATAGATATATATGAAAACAAGGGAAAAAGATCAGGTGCCTACTCAAGTGGGTCCTATGATTCAAAGCCTTATATATTATTAAATTACCATGATACTTTAGATAATGTATTTACTGTAGCGCATGAATTAGGACATTCAATCCATAGCTATCTAACTAGAAAAAACCAGCCATATATTTATGGTAATTATTCTATTTTTGTAGCTGAAGTAGCGTCTACAGCTAACGAAGCTTTACTTTTAGACCATATGCTTAAGAATGTAAAGAATAAAAATGAAAAACTATATTTATTAAATCATTATTTAGAATCTTTTAGAACTACAGTTTTTAGACAAACTATGTTTGCTGAATTTGAATTAATAATAAATCAACATTTAGAATCTGGGGGAGCCCTTACTGCTGATTACTTGTGTAGTGAATATAAGAAACTAAATCAACTTTATTATGGTCCAAATATTATAGTAGATGAAGATATAGAAATGGAATGGGCTAGAATACCACATTTTTACTATAATTATTATGTTTTCCAATATGCTACAGGATTTTCAGCTGCTATAGCTCTTTCAGAAAAGATATTAAATGAAGGACATAAGGCTGTAGATAGATATCTAGAATTTCTTAGAAGTGGGCAATCGGATTACCCTATAAATGTTCTACAAAAAGCTGGAGTTGATATGACTACTGAGGAGCCTGTAAACAATGCTATGGCTCTATTTAAGCGTTTAGTTGATGAAATGGATAGTTTAATATAAATATAAAATAAAGATTCCCATTTGGATAAGCTCAAAAGGGAATCTTTATTTTATAGGAATTTACTTCTTAGATTACTCCAATACATATCTTTGTTGAAATTTAGTTTATATATTTTCTTATCTGATATTCTTAAGTTAATTACATTTATATTATCATATTTGAACTCCATACCATCATTTACTAATAAGGTTGAGTTAGTATACCTATATTCTGGCTTAATTGAGATTACTAGATCTCCGGGAATAACCGCACTATTAGGAAGGGATCTATAGGCCTTTGAGCTAATAGGTGATAGAGGTGTAATCTGTAGTGTACTTAATGAAGGATAAATAATACTTCCGCCACTTGAAAAGTTATAAGCAGTGCTTCCAGAAGGCGTAGAGACTATAATACCATCACCACTAAATCTTTCTAAATGATTGCCATCAATATTAACCTCTAGATGTATTACTTTTGATTTGATGCCTTTAATAACTATTTCATTTACCCCTGTTAAGTAAAATGTTTTTTTTGCAGTGTGAATTTCTGCGGCTACTAGTGCCATTTCTTCTACAAAGTAATTTCCAACAATATAGTTATCTACAAACTCATCAATATTTTCAGGCAATATTTCCTGAAAAAAACCTAAATGACCTGTATTAATTCCAATAAAAGGAATGCTAGGGAATTTATTTCTATGTACTGCTCTTAAAAATGCCCCATCCCCACCAACACAAATATTTAATTCTGCATCACTATTATATTTTTCGAATACCTTATAACCTTCTTCTGACAAGCGTTCAGTTAACTTTTTAGAAGTTATCTTGGATTCGAAATTTTTATTTGATATTAAGTTTATTATCTTACTTTTTTTTATAGACATAAAATACCTCCAAACCATTAGCTTTATTAATTAAGTGAATCTGATATAATGATTATACAGTATTATTTATTAATTAGATACTAATATGGAGGAAAATATGAACTTATTTGAAGAGAGTGAAAGTATAATTATATTTAAATGTAGCAGAAATGATTTAAATCTAGAAGAATTTCTTTATAGCAAGAATGTATCAGGAAGATTATTTAGAAGATTATATAAAAAAAAGCATATATACACAAATGGAACTTTTATCCGTAAAAGCATTAAATTGAAAAAAGGAGATATCATTACATTATATATGGAAGATGAAGTGGAAAATATAGCTCCTGAAAGGATAAATTTAAATATTATATATGAGGACTTTGATTTGTTGATTTTAAGTAAAGAACCTAATATGGTTGTCCATCCTACTAAATCACATCAAACAAACACATTATCCAATGGAATTGCACATTATTTTTTAGAAAATGGAATTAATAAGAAGATAAGATTTATTAATAGATTAGATATGGATACTACAGGCATTCTAATGGTTGCAAAAAATTCCTTTTCTCATCAGCAGACTGCAATTCAATTTGAGGAAAATACTGTTACAAAAAAATACTTGGCCATAGTGGATGGAATTGTTCAGTTAGATGAGGGAATAATAGACAGTCCAATTGGAAGGGAAGAAGATAAGAGTATAAAAAAAACCATTACAGCTGAGGGGCAAAATGCCTTATCAAAATACAATGTTAAAGAAAGGTATAGTGATTCTAGCCTATTAGAGGTACAAATATTTACCGGTAGGTCACATCAAATTAGAGTGCATTTAGAACATCTTGGACACCCAATAATAGGAGATAGTCTGTATAATAAAGAAAGCCCATATATTAATAGGCAAGCATTACATTCACATTATTTAAAAGTAAAACATCCTAGGACCAACATACCTATAGAATTTTTTGCTCCACTACCAAATGATATGGATAATCTAATTAAGCTATTGAAGAAGTAAAACTCAATAGCTTATATTTGTTTCTATATTCATCTTATATAATATGAAAAAACAATTTAAAGCTTCCTACTTTTTACATTGTAAGGCAATATCTTGGGTTTTTGACAAATCAAGGTAATGGACATGCTATACCCTGGGTGATATAATTTGCTTTAGATTAGACAGCTTAAGGGGGAGTAAATGTGGCTAAAAACAGTAGGCTGATAATTATTGCAATATTAGTATTGCTAATAAGTTCTAGCCTCTTTATTATTAATTATAGGAAAAAAGATATAGATAAAATACCATATTCTTTATTTATAGAACATTTAGATAAGGGAATGATAAAAGAAGTTAAACTAACAGATTCAGCAACATTAAAGATTTTACTAACTAATGGGATGGAAGTTATTACTGATAACCCTAGAATAGAAAATTTAAAAGAACAGTTATTACTTCAAGGTATTGAAGTTGTAGAAAAAGATGATATTATGGTTGAGCGTGGATTTGTTATGTTAATCCTCTTAGGCATAGGCACTGCAGTCTACCTTTCTAGAAATAAAATGTCTAAGGAAGCCGAGAAAGAAATGACTAATCTATCAAAAATGGAAAATATAGATTATGATACAAATATTGGATTTGATGATGTAGCTGGAAATGAGGAGGCAATAGCTTCTTTAAAAGAGATGGTAGACTTTATAAAGTATCCAGAAAAATACAAGGAGTTTGGGGCAAGATTACCTAGGGGAGTCTTACTTTATGGACCACCAGGAACAGGTAAAACATTACTTGCTAAGGCATTAGCAGGAGAAGCAGGAGTTCCTATATTTCCAGTATCTGGTTCTGATTTTGTACAGGTTTATGCAGGTCTTGGGGCAGGAAGAATTAGAGATTTATTTAAAAAAGCTAAAAATGCTGGGAAATCTGTAATTTTTATTGATGAAATTGACAGTTTAGGAAAAAAAAGAAAAGGAAGTCAAATGGCAGGTAGCGATGAAGGAGATAGAACATTAAATGCACTTTTAGCTGAAATGTCAGGATTTAAAGAGAATGAAGGAATTATTGTTATTGCTGCAACTAATAGAATAGATGTTCTAGATGAAGCCTTACTTAGACCTGGTAGATTTGACAGGCAGGTAGAAGTTCAATTACCAGATGTAAATGCAAGATATAAGATTTTAAAATTACATTTAAAGAAAAAGCCTGTTTCTAAAAATGTGGATTTAAAAAAATTAGCTACAGAGACTATTTACTTTAGTGGCGCTAAGTTGGAGAACTTATTAAATGAAGCTGCTATGATTGCAGTGAAGTCCGAAGGCTTAGAGATTAATGAAGAGCATATAAATAAGGCCTATTTCAAAGTGTTGGTAGGGGATGAAAAAATAGATAGAAGCCATCTATCTAATGAGGATAGGAAGATTACTGCTTTTCATGAAGCCGGACATGCGCTGGTAGCTAAAAAAGTATCTAAACACAATAGAGTTACCAAAGTAAGCATAATTCCAAGTTCTAAGGGAATGGGTGGATTTTCTATAAATATACCTCAGGATAAAATGTATCTCACAAAAAAAGATTTAATATCTAATATAATGATAGCATTAGGTGGCAGAGCAGCAGAAGAGATAATATTTGGTCATGAAAATATTACAACTGGAGCATCTTCAGATCTGGAAAAGGCTACAGAAACAGCTCTTGCTATGATAGGATATTATGGGATGGATAGTATATCTGGATTATTAAATTACAATGTAATTAGGTCATTAGAAATAAATCAGGACCAGAACTTGATTAATCGAGCAAAAGAAGTCTTAGATTTATTGTATAAGGATACAATAAAATTACTAAAAGATTATAAAAATGAATTGATTTTACTATCAAATGCACTTCTAGATAAAGAAATACTTGATGAGAGTGAAATAGATCATATAGTAAACAAAGTAAAGATTTAAATGACCAAGTTTTAATTAGTTTGTTTTTAGCTTGAAAGATTAGGCCAAAAGAGTTATAATGATATTAAGAAAAAAAGTTTCTGCGGTGTGCGTTTTGTTCATTTAATTCAACCTACATGACTCATATGGGATTCCAAAGTTTAATATGTAATGACATGCCTTCACTGGAAGTCAAAGCATGTTAACTGGAAACCCCCCTTAATATATAAGGGTATGAATTAACTGACTTAACGGCATTGTGGAAATAAAAAACCTACCTAAGTATATACTTAGGTAGGTTTTTTATTGTTTTTCATTAAACTTCTTCACTATATTGTAATCTATATAAATCGTAGTATAAGGATTCTTTTTCTAATAACTCTTGATGATTACCCATTTCTACAATTCTGCCATTACTTAGTACTATTATTTTATCTGCATGTTGAATGGTAGACAATCTATGAGCTACTGCAATAGTAGTTCTTCCTTCAATTAATTTTTCAAGTGCATCTTGAATTAACAACTCAGTCTCAGTATCGATATTAGAAGTTGCTTCATCCAAAATTAATATTTTTGGATTGTGAGCTAATGTTCTTGCAAATGCTAATAATTGTCTTTCACCAGAAGAGAGAGTTGAACCTCTCTCCATAACAGGTTCCTTATATTGATTAGGCAGCTTGCAAATAAAATTATGAGCATTCACATACTTTGCTACAGCTGTAACTTCTTTATCACCAATACTTTTATTATTTAATCTAATATTGTCTTCAATGGTACCTGTGAAAATAAACACATCTTGTAAAACAACACCTATATTTTTTCTAAGTTGAAATTTATCAATATTTTTTATATTAATGCCATCTAGTAGTATTTCGCCTTTTTGAATATCATAAAATCTAGTTATAAGATTAATTATTGAAGATTTACCTGCGCCTGTGGCACCTACAAAGGCTATTGCTTCTCCAGGATTTATTACAAAGCTAATATCTTTCAAGACCCAATCTTCTCCAACATATGCAAACCACACATTTTTAAATTCAATTCTCCCTTGAACATTTTCAATAACTTCAAGATTCTCATTGTTTTCAATTATCTCCTTATTATCCAAAAGATTAAAGATCCTTTCACTAGATGCCATAGCAGATTGAAGAATATTATATTTTTCAGTTAAGTCTATTATGGGAGCAAAGAACTTTTGTAAATAATCAATAAAGGCGTATAATACTCCAAATTCAATGGCACTGTTAACAACCTTTCCACCACCAAAGTAAACTAAAGATGCTATACCTAGTGACCTAATTATCTCTATAGATGGTCTGAATACAGCGTAGGTCTGTATCTCCTTTTTTTGTGTAATTAAGTGGTCATTATTAAGTTTGTCAAATGATTTGGAAATTTTATTTTGCTTATTAAATATTTGAATTGTTCTAATTCCTGTAATATTTTCATTTAAACTAGAGTTGATAATGGCTAATTGGGCTCTACTTCTTCTGTATAGCGTTCTGATTCTTTTTCTAAAAACTAAAGAGATTAAAAGTATTAATGGAATTAGAGAAACAGAAAGTAAAGCTAATTTATAATCCATTTTTATCATTACAAACATAATACCTACTAGCATTAATAAGTCTTTGAACAATGTGATCAAAACAGAAGTATACATTTCATTTAATGTTTCCGTGTCATTTGTAACTCGAGTTAATAATCTGCCTATAGGATTCTTATCAAAGAACCCAATACTTAGGCTCTGTACATGATTAAATACATCTTCTCTTATATTAAATATTATTTTTTGACTAGTATAATTTAGTATAATGGTTTGTAAATAATTAAATATAAAGGTAAATAAAATTACTAGGAAAAATATGATGGAAATTTTATTTATTCCAGCTAAATCAAATTTTCTAAACTTCATATAATCGCTAGCATCTAATTTCATCCCATCTACAATTGTATCTTGTTCATAATCTACTATATAATAATCCTTATTATCTTTAATTATTTTTTTAATCGGTGCCGGGCTTATCTCTTCAATTTCAATTTCACTAAGGGTAAGTTGTTTGATATATTTTTTATTATTATATTCTACGCCTTCAAGAGAACTATTTAATGATACTTGGTACATAGGTTTTTTATATCCATTAATATAATCATCTATACTAACTTTTAGTAAATAGGGATTTAGTAGCTCTAAACCTGTTATTAAAACTAACAATAGCATTGAAAGTAGAAGCCACTTCCAATGAGGTCTAGCATATTTAAGCAATCTTTTCATTAACCTTGCATCATAGGCTTTCCCCATTATTTCTTCATCTTTTATATTTTTGCTCATTATTTTTCACCTTCTTTGCTGAGTTTTTCTTCTAGCAATTGCTTTTCATTTAAATTATAATATTGGCCTTTTAATTTTAATAATTCCTCATGATTTCCTTGTTCTACTATATAACCTTCATCTAAATACAAAATCTGGTCAGCATGTTTTATTGTTGAAATACGATGACTGATTATAATAGTGGTAGGATTATTGTTTATATTTTTTAAATTATTAAGAATCTTTTCTTCTGTTTCAGTATCTACAGCAGACAGACTATCATCTAAAATCAAAACAGGAGATTTCTTTATTAGAGCTCTTGCAATAGAAGTTCTTTGTTTTTGGCCTCCTGAAAGAGTTACTCCTCTTTCACCTAAAATAGTTTCAAATTTATTTGGAAAGTTCTGTATATTTTCATATACTTCAGCTTCTTTAGATGCTTTTATAATTTCTTCTTCTGAAACATCTTCCTCTATACCAAAAGCAATATTTTTTGCCAAGCTTTGTGAAAATAAGAAATCTTCCTGAGGGACATATCCTATTGATTCTCTTAATTGATTTAGTGAGAGTTGGTTTATATTAACACCATCTAATAATATACTTCCTTCTGAAACATCATATAACCTTAACAAAAGGTTAACTAGTGTGGTCTTACCGCTACCGGTTCTTCCAACTAGAGCTAATGTATCGCCCTTATTTAACCTGAAGTTTATATCTTTTAAAGCATAGTGATCAGTATTTTCATACTTAAATCCTACATTATCAAATTCAATATTACCTTTAACTTCCTTAATTATCACCGGATTTTCCACTTCTTTAATTTCAGATTTCTCATTAAATATAATATTTAATCTATCCATAGAAGCAGCTCCACGTTGTAATACATTCACCACCATACCCAAGGCCATAGTAGGCCAAATTATAAGTCCTAAGTAAAGATTAAATGCTATAAAGTCACCAAGGCTGATCCTGTCCATAATTACTTCTCGACTACCAAAAAGTATTGCAATTAATAAACTAATATTAGCTACAAACCTTAGTAAGGGATGGAATGTACCGGAAACTTTAACCAAAGCCATATTGGCTTGAAAGTTATCTTCATTAGATTTAGAGAAGTTTTCAGATACTAAATCTTCTTGTACAAAGCTCTTTGTAACCCTAATTCCAGCAAAGCTTTCTTGAGTGATATCAGTTAAGTTAGAAAAAGCTTCTTGTACAATTCTAAATCTATTATAAATTATTTTACCAAACTTGATTACAATAAAGGTTACTAAGGGTAAAGTAAATACTACCATAGAGGTTAATCTAAAACTTGTGGTTCTTACCATCATGAATAAAGCAAATATTATCATAAAACCTGAATCTACAATCAATATAACTCCCTGCCCAAGTGCTTGTCTCACAGCATTAATATCATTTGTTGCATGAGCCATTAAATCCCCAGTTTTGTGAGTATTAAAATAATTAGGAGAAAGGGTTAACAAGTGATTAAATACACGTTTTCTTAGATAATATTCTAAAGTTCTAGAAGTTCCCAGTATGTAGATTCGCCAAAAATATCTACCAAGACCTATAGCAATGCCTGTTAATATAATATATAAAGAATATTTTATTAATCCACTCTTGTTTAAAAGGTTATTATCATAGTCATTAGCCAACATTCTTATTATTTGTGGTACTAAAAGTTGGACTAAATCAATTATAATTAACCATATAACTCCAATTACATAACTCCACTTATGCTTTTTAAAAAAACTACTCAATGTTCTAAAAGATTTCATGATTAAACCTACCTTTCCCAAATAAATATTAGATTAATTAATGTTATTATTTCGATACCCAAAATAAACATATATACATTATAACTATTTATCCTATAAAGATAAAGCACAATCTCAGTATAATGAATAATAAACATAAATTTGTAAAAGATAATTTATAAATAAAGTATGGATAGGAGGGTATTTATGGAATTAAATAATGTGGAAATTTTAAAAAAGAAAATATTAGATGCGCAAGAGATGGTTAGAGACTATGAAGTTTACTCTAAAAAAATAGAAGATGATGAAATCGCCAATGTATTTAAAGATTATGCAGAAGAATGTGGACACCAAGCCGCTAATTTATTGGAAATATTAAATAGTAAATATAATATATAGAAATATAGTTATTTATATAATGGTTGTTTGTATTTGGCAAAATAGGGTAATTAGAATATAGATATAACATATGGATAAAACTAAAATGCAAAGGGGCGTTAAAAATGAAAATTGTAAAAATGTTTGAAGAGAAAAGAAAACAAGTTGAAAGAGAAAAGAAAATGGAAACTGCTAAAAATGTTGCAGCAGGTACAGTAATAGGAACAGCACTAGGTGCAGCTGCAGGTCTTTTATTAGCTCCAAAGTCAGGAAAAGAAACAAGAGAAGATATAGTAGAAAAATCAAAAGAAGTTGCTGAAAATGTTAAAAATACAGTATCAGAGCAAATGGAAGCTACTAAAGAATGGCAAGAAAAGATCAAAGAAGAGGTAAAAGAAAATTTTGAGGAAATGAAATTAAAAAAAGACATTGTAGTTGAAGGTTTAGGTCATATTGCTGAAGATATTAAGGATAAAAAAGATGATATTGTTGAAGAAGTAAAAGATAAGGCAGATAACTTAAAAGATAAGTCAGAAAATATAGCTAAGGACCTTAAGGAAGGTTCTAAAGAAATGAAGGAAGTAGTTAAAGATACAACAAAGGAAGTAAAAAAAGATTTATAAAACAAATACCTATTAAGGAGGCAAACTATGACTGCTAACTTGACAATTCAGGATTTGTTTAAGCTAATTCTTTTTTTGCTGGGAATAGGGGTATTGACTTATTTAATTATGGTATTAAAAAACATAAATAAGATAATAGGTCAAGCTAAAAAACTAACAGAAGATAATATGAAGGAATTAGACACAACTATAAAACAATTACCTGAGATAAGCCAAAATATAAATACAATAACTAAGGAAGCTCAAGCAACTATTACAAAACTAACCCCTGAAATAAATGGATTGCTTTTTAATATTAATTCTATATCAGGGAAAGTGGAAGGCATAACAACATCCATAGATACTACTGCACATAAAATAACCGATGCTGTAGATCAGGTAACCGATGGGATTGCAGAAACTGCTTATGCATTCTCTCATAACACTAAAAATATAAGTGATTATATTCAAATATTAAAAGAGATAATAGAAATTGTAAGAAACGCTTTAAATAAAAGGTAGGGCTCAATATTTGAGTCCTTTTGTTTTTTATAATATAATATGATTGGAATTAGGTTAAACTACTGTTATACTATTAATATATATAGAAATGTAAAATTATGCCTTGTGAGGTTGATAAATGAATGAAAAAAGTGAAAATAATTATTAATCCTTCTTCTGGAAGACAATTGGTAGAAAGAAAGATTGATTATTTAAGTAAATTATTATTAGATGATGGTTATATAGTAGGTAAATTCTTTACAGAGGAAAAAGATGATGCTAAAAATGAAACCATTAAAACATGCAAAGAAGATTGGGACATGATTGTAGCATGTGGTGGTGATGGAACTGTAAATGAAGTAGCCACTGGTATAGCACTAAGTGAAAATAAATTGCCCGTTGCAATACTTTCATCTGGGACAGTGAACGATTTTGCAAATCATATGAACATACCTAGAAATATTGATGATTTTTTTGACATGATTAAAAGAGAAGAATTAATTGAGGTAGACTTGGGCAAAGTCAATGATGATTATTTTGTAAATGTTGCAGCAGCAGGTTTATTTGCAAATGTAGGATATCTGGTTAATGCGGAGATGAAAGCCATACTAGGTAGAATGGCATACTATTTTGAAGGAGTTAGGGAATTAACAAGTGATAACTTGGAGCCAATAAAATTATCTTTTATAAGTGAAGAATACACAGAAATTACTGATACCTTGCTTTTTTTAGTATCAAATAGTTCTTCTATAGGAGGATTTAAAAAGATGGCACCTAAAGCTGATGTTCTTGATGGTTTACTAGATGTATTGATTATTAAGAAGTCAAATGTTCCAGATCTTGCAAATATATTCTTTAATGTCTTAACAGGGGACCATATTAATCATCCTAATGTAAAATATTTTAAAACAAAAAAATTAATAGTTCAATCAGATAATAAAGATATAGTTATAGATATAGATGGAGAATATGGTGGCAAGCTACCAGCAACTTTCCAGATAGAATCAAAGGCTTTTAGGGTATTTGTTTAGATTAGAATAGGGGGCGTAAAAATGAACAACCTTAGTGAATGTAATGATGTAACCAATATAGAAAGATATTTAAGAAAAGTTGATTATATAATTAGAATTAAAGGTAGAGAAATATTAAACGATTTTAATATTACAGCGCCTCAATTCGCAGCCTTACAAATATTAATAAATAATGGGGATATGACCATTGGTGAACTGAGCCAAAAGATGTCCCTTGCTTGTAGTACTATAACTGACTTAGTGGGCAGAATGGAAAAGACAGACTTGGTAGTACGTAAAAAAGATGAAAAAGATAAAAGAGTTGTAAGAGTTGAAGTGCTTCCAAAAGGCTTTGACATACTTGAAAAAGTATTAGATAAAAGGAGAAAGTTTCTAGAATCTAAATTAAATAATTTTGATAGTAAACAAAAGGAAGTTCTTAGTAATGGATTATATGAATTGTATAAGGCCATGAATGATGAATAATGCTTGTGAATATTTTATTTTTAGTTTATTTTTATAAGGGGGAAAAGATTTGAAACTTATAAATAACAGATTTAAAATCAAAGAAATGATAGTTACTGAAGAATTTGAAGAAGGTTTTTTAGTTTTAGATTTAGCCAATAATAATAAAAAGTCTATGCTCAAATTGTATGAGTTAGATAAAAATGAAAATGTAATAAAATATTACATTGATAATTTTATTGAAATTAGCCAAATTAAACATAAAAACCTTCTTGAGAGCTATTCATTTAATTTGGTAGAATCAATAAATCTAAAAAAGAATAATATTCCTTTATATTATACTTTGGCCGAATATTTGGAAAGACCAGTGTATAGGTCTTTGGAATTATCTTTCAATTTAGATGATACTATGAAAGTAATTCTTCAGCTTATGGGTGTTATAGACTTTCTGCATTTCCGTGGATTTACATATCAATATTTAAATCCTATTACTACTTTTTATACCTATGATAAGTTTGTTAAAATTGTAGATTTGTCTACTATATCAGAATATAAAATAAATTCTTATTACGATGAGTCTATAGAAGGTTTTACTGCGCCTGAAACATTTATTGATATTAATAATGCTGATTTTAAGGCAGACTATTATTCCCTGGGAATGATGATGAAATACTTATTATTAGAGGATTATTTAGCAGATTTAAAAGATTGTAAATTTAAGCAAACATTAAATTTAAACTCCGAGCAGACTATATTTTTAACAAGGATAATTAATAACTTAACAAATAAGCTACCAAGTTTAAGAGATATAAGCTTAAGAGAACATATAGATAATATTATAGATTTTTTTGATTTAAATTATACTTGTGATTTAGCTAAAGAAAGAAGCACCTTCTATTCTAAAACTAAAATTGTGGGTAGGGATAAAGAGCTACATAAATTATTACCAATAAATTTTAAATATAATAAGGCAGAATCCAATTATGACTTAGCTATTATATCTGGCGACGATGGTGGTGGCAAAACAAAATTATTAAATGAATTATCATACCAGCTTAAGATAAGAGGTATTGAAACCTATTATATAGATGTAAAAGAAAACAATATTAATAAAGCGTCAAATATTGTTACCTTAATAAAAGATACTCTTAAGAATACTTCTAACGAAATTTTAAGTAAATATAGTGATGACCTTAGTTTATTAATACCAGAATTAGATGGAGCCAGAGACAATAATAATTTGGGCTTTGAAGTTGAAAAGTATAAGGTGTTTAATAGAATAGCAAATTACTTTAAAGATATTTCTAAAACTAATAAGGTGTACCTTATAATAGATAATTTTCACAAGATAAAAGATGACTTTATATCAGTTCTAGATTATATAGTTAGCAATATTGATAACAATGAAATCTCTATAGTTATAGGCTTAGATAGAAAATTTGCTTTTGAAAATTCTGTAATTTTAGAAACTATTGATAAGTGGAAATTAGATAATAAAGTTATAGATTTGAAATTGGACAAGTTAAATGAAGAAGATATAGGAAAACTAACAAAATCAATACTAGGTATATCCTATATTCCTAAAAAGTTTTCGTCTATATTATATAAGGGGAGTCAAGGAAATCCATTATATTTAGAATATATAATAAAATATTTATTTAATAAAGAAGAATTATATATAAATAGCAGAGGTAATTGGAGTTTAAAAACCGAAGATTATTCTACTTTACCTATACCATCTAATATTAATAAAGCAATTGAAGAACAGTTAAATAAAATTAACCTTTTTGATCTGGAAGTATTACAAGCTATTTCAATTTTTACGGACAAATTTACAAAAGGAATATTAAGTAATATCTTAGAAATAGATAGTGAGTACTTAGAACTAACATTACGAAAGTTAATAAGCGAACGTTTTATAGAGAAATATGATGATTTTATATATGGAATAATAACAAATGGTTGGCAAAGAATCATGTATTCTCGGATTAGAGATGAGAAGAAGCAAGATTTACATAAGAAAGCTGCCCATATGTTAATAGAAGAAAATGAAGGAAATTCTAATTTTCTTATAGGTGAAATAATTTATCATCTAGTAAAAGCAGGAGATAAAGATAAGGCCCTAGAAATTATTTTTGAAGAATGGGACAAACTAGAAAATAAGTATAGTGACCAATCTATCTACTTGTGTGAAGAAGCCTATAAACTGATTAATGATAATAAGGACAAAAATAAATTAATAATATTAGATAGATTGGTTGATATTTACTCAGTTAAAGGAAATATAGATAATACAGATAAGTATTTAAAGCAATTAATAGAGCTATCAAATTTACAATCAAATATTAAATACCAAATAAAGTCTTTAATTTATAAATCCTCAGAGTATCTAAAAGTAAACCTTATAGAAAAAGCTTATGATACAGCAATAGATATAGAGAATATGTCCAGAGACAATAATATAATCGAAGGAATTATTAATGCTCAGATTATCAAGTGTAGAATCCTATTAGATAGTAAAGGATTAGACTTTTTAGAAAATCTTTTAAATGAGGCTGAGGATTTATCTTATAAGTCAAATAACAAACAATATCTAGGTACTATTTATAATTTACTTGGTTTTGGTAATCACTTAGAAGGCAATACAGAAATTGCAGTATCCTATTACAAGCAAAGTATAGAACATTCACTTAATAGTAATAATATGCTTGAAGCCACAAAACCTATGAATAATCTAGCTGAAATCTATTCTGTTAATCATGGAAATATAGATATGGCACTATATTATTATACAAGAGGACTGGAAATAGCTAATCTCTATGGATTTACTCAGTCTTCCATAATTTTTTTAAATAACTTAGGTGAACTATATAAAAATTCTGCAGATATGCACAAGGCTTTAGAATTATTTGAAGAGTCACGCAATGGAGCTATAAAAATTGGTGACTATAAAATGATATTTTTAGCTAATGCAAATTTAGGATCATTATATCTTAATTACAATATGATGGATAAAGCATTGGAATGTTATAAGTTTCTAGAAAATGAATATAGAAGTAACCCTATAAATGAAATTGAAATATTAAATCAATATAATATGTTTTTAGGAGAATATTATGAAGCCTTTGGGGATTACTCATTATCAGTGGACCATTTTCAAAGGGTTATAGATTCGTGTAAAGGCTATAACATAAGAGATTATCTTCGAGCTAAGATTAAAATAATTTATATTAATTACATGCAAAACCATAAGATTGATTATATTGAAGTGAATTCTTTAATACTAGAACTAACAGAAGCTAAGCAGTTTTATGACAAGCAAAAATTTATAATATATTTATCAATACTGCTTCACTTAAGGATGGATAGCCAGTTCGCCAATGAATTATTAGAACTTTATGACAACATGAATAACTCAGTTAGCGATCCTATATTAAATGATTTGCGCAAATGTATAGATTTTCTTATTGAAGATACAGAATCTGGTTTGGAGAAAATAGAAAAGACTATTGAATATAGTCAGGATTTAAAATTATCTAATATTATCCTATATATTTATATTATCTTAGGGAAAAAATACTTGTCAAAAGAAAATTATATTAAATCAACCCGTTACTTTTTAAAATCTTTAGATTTAATATATTTAGCAGGACAAGATATACCTAAGACTTCTCTTTATGAAAAATATATAAAAACTAGAGAAGTTAAAACTATAAAGAAATCTATTGTTAAAGGCCTTCAAGCAATACAAAATACTAAAGAGGAATACAAATTAGATACTCTCAATGATTTGAGTAAATTAATGGGATTTTTATCAGATGAGGACTTTAATAGTCTTTTCCATGATAATGAGCAAATTAAAACCATGTACTCATTAGAAGAGATCATATCTAATTTAACTCAAGATAATAATAAAAATATAGATATAATTTTAAATTATTTGAGTTTTATAACCCTAGCTGATAAAGCTTATATATTAAAATATGATGATAAGACAAATACTTATAGGGCAATTTCAAGTCTAGAAAATGATGATACTAATTTACCTAGTGAAAGTATTTTGATTCAATCCAATAAAAATACTATGGGCTTGTTAATGAATAAAAATATAGAAGAATTGTATAATAGCAGATATTCACATTATTTTAAAAATGATACTGTCGCTATTATATGTATACCGATAAATATACCACTAAAGACTAAAGAAGTTTCAAAAGACAGAAGAAAAAGAATGTATTCTGCCAATCAAAACAATAAAGGATTTATATATTTACAAGCCAAAAGCTCCTTAAATAGGTTCGACTTAAAGAGATTAAGACTAATTAATAGTTTGTCATATTTAATTTATTTAAATATGGAAAACAATGATTTGAAGTTAATCTCCAGTGTTGATAAGTTAACCAATATTTATACTAGAAAATATTTTGAACAAAAACTGGTTGAAATACTGAACAACCTAAGTAAAACTAACGAGAGTTTTACTATTATGATGTTAGACATAGATGACTTTAAAAGTGTAAATGATACTTATGGCCATATAAAAGGTGATGAAGTATTAGCATTAGTGGCTGCAACTATTAAAAACTCAATTAGACATACAGACTTAGTTGGGAGATATGGTGGAGAGGAATTTATTATTTTATTAAGTGATTCTACAATTTCTTTAGGTAAGAACATTGCGGAGAAGATTCGAGTTAATATAGAAAACATGAAGATTCCGGGAATAAGTAGAAATATCACTGTAAGTATAGGACTTTCTCAGTATCCAAATCATAGTCAACTTAAAGATGAACTTATTAACAAAGCTGACCAAGCCTTGTATTATTCAAAGAACTTTTTAAATAAAAATAGTAGCGCTATATGGAATGTAGATATGGGTAGTAGTTATAATAGAATTGATAAATTAGCAGGAGTTTTAACAGGTAATACGAATATTGACAATAGGAATTTGTTAACAATACTTGATATGATAGAATTAGGTATTCAACAAGCGAGTTTCAAAGAAAAGACTCATTTGTTCCTAGGTAGAACATTGGATACAGTTGATGGTGAATATGCTACTTTATTTTTAGTAGATGACAATCATCATCCTATCCCTTATAGAAGTAGGGTTAGGTTAAATACCCAGTGGGTAAAAACCCCCCCTATTAATATGGAGAAGATAAAGAGTGTAATTTTAAATAGGAGTGGAGAATTTCTAATAGATTGGGATGATATAGAAAGCGTATCCCCTTTAACAGGAGTGCCAAATTGGCAATCTATAATGATTATTCCTCTAATTAAAGAAGATGTTTTAAAAGGAATACTGTATATTTCAGTGCCATTAGATGAGAAAGAATTTGATTTTAATGCATTTAATTTAACAAAGTTTTTAAGTAATATATTTGCAAGCAATTTATAGAAGTGAGGGGATTATATTGACATCAACAATTAAAGACGTGGCAAAACTAGCAAAAGTTTCAATATCTACAGTCTCAAGAGTAATTAATGATTCAAAGCCTGTAAGTCCTGAGGCAAGGAGAAGAGTTCTTAAAGCAATAGAGGAATTAGAATATAGGCCAAATGAAGTGGCTAGATCCTTGGTTACAAAAAAATCTAATCTAATTGGTGTAATAGTTGGTGATATTGGTAATAGTTATGTTGCTCAAATAGTTAGAGGGATAGAAGAAGTTGGGAGAATGTATGATTATGACATTGTACTATGTAGTAGTTATGGAAGTGCAGAAACAGAGATTAAGTTTGTTCAACTGCTAAGTAGAAAACAAACAGAGGGTATAATTCTGGTTTCTGAGATAGACAATCAAGAAGTCGTAAATCAAATAGATGAATACAAATTACCTTTCGTTTATTTAAATAAATACTATAATATCGACAAATCTCCAACTGTAACAATAGATAACTATGAAGCCACTGAGGTTATGATGAAATACTTAAATAGTAAAAATCATAGTAAGATATTGTATATAACACAAGAGAAAGACAAAGAAAGAACTATAGAGTCACTAAAAATCAGTGCTTATGAAAAAACTATGGAATCTAGGGGTTTAAAACCAATTATATTAAGCATAGATGGTCGTACTATAGAGGAAGGTTATAATTCAGGGCCTATGGTAAAAGATCTTATTGATGAACAAGGTATAAGCGCAGTGTTTTGTTGTCAGGATGAAATAGCTATTGGATTAATTAACTATCTTTATGATAATAATATAAAGGTACCAGAGGATATTTCTGTAGTAGGTTATGGTGATATATCATTGGCATCTATTTATAGACCAACAATTACTACTATTCGTGAACCCTATTATGATTTAGGAGCTGTTGCAATTAGGAGTCTTCTGAAAAAGTTAAGTGGTGAAACTACTGGAGAACAAACTATAAGATTGCCTATACAATTATTAGAAAGAGAAAGCAGTAAATAATATGTTGGAGACTATTAGTTTAAGTAGGATAAAACTAATAGTCTTTTTAATAGGGGGTCTATGTATGATTAAATTAATGATTGCGGATGATCATAAATTATTTAGAGAAGGTATAAAGCTAATATTGGAAAAAGAAGAGGATATTAAGGTGATAGCAGAAGCAATAGATGGTAATGATGCAGTAAATAAAGCCATGAAGTACAATCCAAATATTATTCTAATGGATATTAATATGCCTAATTTAACTGGGCTAGAAGCCCTTCGGAGGATTAAAGATTTAGGATTAAAAACTAAAGTAATAATATTAACTTCTGAATCTAAGCGAGAATACATAGTAGAATCAATTAAAATAGGAGCACAAGGCTTTATGCTAAAAACATCATCTTCTAAACATTTAATAAGTGCTATAAGAGAAATAGATGTTGGTAGAAACTACCTACAACCTTCTCTAGCTGCAATTCTTTCTCAAAATACAAAAGCTGATATAATTAATAACCCAGATTTAGAAAAAATAGATATACTCTCTAAAAGAGAATATGAAATACTTGTACTTATATCATCTGGATATAATAATAAAGAAGTAGGTAATGCTCTATTTATTAGTGAAAAGACTGTTAAAAATCATATAACAAATCTATTTAAAAAGATAGAAGTAAAGGATAGGGTGCAGGCTGTAATATTTTCATATAGAAATAATATAATTTAAATGTGTTTTATCGGTTGACAAATTATGAGAAAGCATGTATAGTTATTAATTGTCAGCAGGAAAACTTATGACAAGAAAACAAAAAAACTTTTATTAAATAAGTGTTGACAATGTTATTCAGATTGTGCTATACTGAATAAGTTCCCAGCGAGGAACACTGAACTTAGATAATTAAATAGTGTGAGATACTTTGAAT
>CAZAGS010000009.1:3440-37981 GCA_964484955.1 uncultured Tissierellaceae bacterium | reverse complement strand
TTAAAGAATATGGGGATATGGACAATGTATATAAGAATATAGATAATATTAGTGGGAAAAAACTAAAGGAAAATCTAATAGAAAATCAATCTCTAGCCTATATTAGTAAGCGTTTAGGTGAAATAATTACACATGTGCCTCTTGATATCACTATAGATGATTTAGCTGTTAAAGAAAGTGATTGGGACACATTGGTGCCACTATATGAAAACTATGAATTTAAATCCCTATTAAATAAAGTGCCAGGAGAATTTCTAGAAAAAGATGAAGTTATAAATAGTGATTTTGACCATGAAATTATTGACAATGATTTCTCACAGGTTATAAAAGTGATTAAAGATAATAAGAAATTTGCATTTAAATTTATAACTGAAGACTTAAATTACATGGAAAGTAATATTATTAATATAGGTATAAAGACTGTCAATAGTCCTAGTTATATTATAAATCTAAACAACAATGAGGAAAAATTCAAACAAGATTTTAAAGAATTATTTGAAGATAAATCTATAGAAAAAATTGGTCATAGCATTAAGACTGATCTACTTATATTATTTAGATTAGGTATTCAAATAAATAACTATGTTTTTGACTCTATGATTGGCCAATATCTTATTAATCCAGCCCAAAATAATTATTCTATTAACCAATTAAGTGATGATTACTTAGGATATTATGGATTGGATGAAGAAGCTCTACTTGGAAAAGGTAAGAATAAAAAAACCTATAAAGACTTATCTCAAGAAGAAATATCAAATTACCTATCATTTATATTAGAAACAGTATTTAAATTAGAACCACTAATTACTAAGGAAATTCTAGAACAAGATATGAAAGAATTATATTATGATGTAGAATTACCACTAGTTGAAGTTTTAAGTAGTATGGAATTTCATGGATTTAGGGTAGATGAAAATGAGCTTTTAAATTTAGGCAAGGAATATGATAAAGAAATAGAAAATCTTACTAAAGAAATCTATGAATTAGCAGGTATGGAGTTTAATATAAATTCTCCAAAACAGATTGGTGAAGTACTCTTTGATAAGTTAGGATTAACAGTTATTAAAAAGACTAAAACAGGATATTCTACAGCTATAGAAGTTTTAGAAAAGTTAGTAGATGAACATCCTATTATTGAAAAGATAATAAGATATCGATCTATTGCAAAACTAAAATCAACTTATATTGATGGCTTGTTAGTTCTTATTAATAAGGAAACAGATAGGATTCATTCAAGCTTTAATCAAACTATAGCTATAACAGGTAGGATATCAAGTACAGAACCTAATCTTCAAAATATTCCTATTCGAATGGAAGAAGGTAAAAAGATAAGAAGGGCTTTTGTATCACAGGCTCCAGATTACAAATTATTAGATGGGGACTACTCTCAAATAGAATTAAGGGTATTAGCACATATTTCTAAGGACCCAAAAATGAAAGAAGCTTTTATTAATAATGAAGATATCCACACTAAAACAGCTTCTGAAGTATTTCATCTTCCTATGGATCAAGTTACTCCTACAATTAGAAATAATGCTAAAGCTGTTAATTTTGGAATAGTATATGGTATATCTGATTATGGACTATCTAGAGATCTGAATATTTCTAGAAAAGAAGCCAAAGAATATATAGACAATTACTTGGATAACTATAAATTAATAAAACAATTCATGGTAGACATAGTAGAAGAGGGAAAGACCAATGGTTATGTTGAAACACTGCTTCATAGAAGAAGGTATATTCCTGAATTATCAGCAAAGAATTTTAATGTTCGTTCATTTGGGGAAAGGATTGCTATGAATACTCCAATCCAAGGAAGTGCAGCGGATATTATAAAGGTAGCTATGGTAAGGGTATATAATGAACTTAAAGCTAGAGGATTAAAGTCCAGGCTTATTCTTCAAGTGCATGATGAATTGTTAATTGAAACTGCTATTGATGAAATTGAGCAAGTAAAACTATTAATGAAAGACATTATGGAGAATTCTATTAAATTAGATATTCCATTAAAAGTAGATCTAAGATTAGGAGATAATTGGTATGACACACATTAATTGTAAAATAATTGGACTTACAGGTGGTATTGCCACAGGTAAGTCCACAGTATCTAAAATATTAATAGAACAAGGTTACATTGTGATAGATGCAGATCTTTTGGCCAGAAAAGTGGCAGAAGTTGGCCAACCTGCATATATTCAAATTGTAAATCACTTTGGAAATACTATTTTGAAAGAGGACAATACTATTGATAGGAAAGCTTTAGGAAAATTAATATTTTCCAATGAAGAAGAAAAGCTAAACTTAAATAATATTATCCATCCATATATTTATCAAGAATTAAAGAAAGAAATAAATAAAAAATGTAGAGACAATAAACTAGTCTTTTTAGATATACCACTTTTGTTTGAAGAGTACCAAAACATTCTGGACCTAGGTATAAACTTTGAAGAAATATGGCTTATATATGTAAATGAAACTACTCAAATTAATAGACTAATGAAAAGAGATAAGCTAGATAGAGCAGAAAGTCAAAAGAGAATCAGTAGTCAAATGTCTATGGAGACAAAATACAAAATGGCAGATGTAATAATAGATAATAATGATGACAAGTTAATACTAAAATCTAATGTACTTAGCGCTTTATTGGATTTAGAGTAGTTTGGAGGTTAATATATGTTTTCAATAAAAAGAGCTATAAAAAATATAGTATCATTAGCCTTAAGCATAGGATTAATTATAATCATTATAAGTGTAATAGTATCTGCCTTATACCCTCTTGGATATAAGGACTATATTAATAAATATTCTAAGGAATATAATCTGGATCCGTTTTTAGTCGCATCCATAATAAATGTAGAAAGTAATTACGATAAAAATGCTATATCTTCAAAGAATGCTAGGGGTTTAATGCAAATAGGGGCCACTACTGGAGTATGGGCTAGTGAAGTCCTTCAAATAAAATCATATAATTCAGAAATGTTATTTGAACCAGAAACAAATATAAGAATAGGTAGTTGGTATTTAAACCAATTAAACAAGGAATTTGATAATAATTTAGACCTGGTTTTGGCTGCATACAATGCTGGTAGTGGTAATGTAAATAAATGGTTATTAGATAGTAGCTACTCAAAAAATGGAGAAGATTTGCACACTATACCATTTAAAGAGACTGAAAATTATCTTAAAAAAGTAAAATGGAATCATGAAATTTACAGTAGAGTTTATAAATACTACATGCCGAAACAGGATAATAATAGTTCTCTTTATGTTGATTTAATCATATATATAAAAGAATTTTTAAAAGCAAATATAAATAGACCACCTAAGGGGGAAAAGTTTTGAAATTAAGAAAAACTATCTCTTTTATTTTAATCATATTATTGTTACTTAATATTACAGGATGTACTAGTGATGATACTGAAAAAGAGCTAAAGGATGAAAATATTAATGAAGAAGTAAGTTATGAACCAGTGGAAGGAGGAGAAATAGTTGTGCCCTTAACAAATCTAAGCACACTTAATCCTCTTATGACAGAAAATATAAGCTATTACCATTTTAGTAAATTAATATTCGAAGGATTATTTGATTTAGGCAATAATTTGAATATAATTCCTAAATTAGCCCAAGATTATAACATAATAAATGAAGGTAAAACTATTTCAATTAGATTAAGAAAAGATATTAAGTGGCATGATGGTGCAGACTTTAATGCTAATGATGTAGCATTTACAATAAATACACTTAAATATGCAAAAGATATTAGTTCCTATAATAATATGTTTAAAGCATCGGTAGGAATAGCTAAGCAATCTGATATAAATATGATTACAGAAGTAAAGATTCTTGATGATTATAATATGGAGATTAATTTTGCAGATACATCCAGCAATAATCTAGAGTTATTAACTTTCCCAATTATTCCACAACATTTATTTAAAGATGCAAAAAACCCTTTTGCCATGGCTCTAGAGCTTGAGAACTTTCTACCTATTGGAACAGGTCCTTATAAATTTGAAAAATATGAAAAGTTAAAAAATATAAATTTAATATCATTTGAACAATATTGGGATGGCAAACCCTATATAACTAATATTCTTGGCAAAGTACTAGAAGATGACAAGCTAATATTGACTGCCTTTGAAACAGGTCAATTAAGTATAGCATCATCACTAGGTATTGATTGGGACAAATATAAATCAAATAAAAGAATTAATGTAGTTGAGTATATATCAAACAATTATGAGTTTGTTGGTTTCAACTTTGAAAAAGAAATATTTCAAGGAGAAAGTGGCCTAGCAATTAGAAAGGCAATTAATTATGGGATAGACAGACAAGCTATTATAAGCAAGATTTATTTAGGACATGCTTCACAAATTGATGTACCCATCCATCCTGATTCTTGGCTTCTGACTAATGATGCAAACACTTATGGCTATAGCCTAGAAATAGCAAAAGGAATATTAAATGAAGCAAAATGGATAGATAGAGACAATGACGGAATCCTAGAAAATGAAGAGGGCGAAAAATTATCCATAAAAATCCTTACAAATTCTTATAACCAATTAAGACTAAATACAAGTGAAATGATTGTAGAGGACCTCTCAAAATTAGGCTTTGAGGTAGTTAAAGACTATTATAATCTACCTTTAGATAATCCAACTGATGAGGAAGTAGCCAAACAATGGGAAGAAATAAACTTAAAGATTAATGCTGGTGATTTTGACTTGGTTGTATTAGGCTGGGAAATGTCAATAATTCCAAATCTTTCAAATATGTTTCATAGTTCACAAGTTATAGAAGGTGATAATTTTATTGGCTATAATAATGAAAAGATGGATGAATTGCTTTTAAAAAGCAATAAGGCTAATAATAGAGAATATAAAAAGAGTACTTATGGTTACTTACAAGGGCTCATTGTAAATGATTTACCCTATGTAAGTTTATTTTATAAAAATAAGGCGCTTTTAGTAGACAGTAAAATTATAGGAGATTTGAATCCTACGTTTTTCAATCCATTTAATGGTTTGAAAGATTGTTTTATTCCAGAAGACTTAAGATAAAATGACTTGAATTATAAACTTAAAGTTATATAATAATAGGTGGGGAAATGCAGGAGTGGTGGAATTGGTATACACGATAGCTTGAGGGGCTATTGCCTGTAGGGGTGCGAGGGTTCGAATCCCTTCTCCTGCACCATTTGATATAGTTAATTGTCAAAAACTAGTCGAATTCCGTTATATTATATACAAGTGCCGCTAATCATGCTATAATGTTACAAGGTGTGGGCATATGAAAATTATTTCTATGCCTGCTATTTAGGGTTTTTACTATAATAAAAAAGAGGTGGATAAGAATGAAACTTGAAAATCTGACTTTCAAGGGCGGGGTACATATACCAGAATATAAGGATTTAACTAAAGATAAATCAATTGAAAATGCTATTGATCCAAAAGTTGTTTATATTTCCTTACATCAGCATGTGGGTTCACCCTGCGAAGCTATTGTCAGCAAAGGTGATACAGTTAAAGTAGGTCAAAAAATTGGTGATTCAAAAGCGTTTCTATCAGCACCAGTTCATTCTAGCGTTTCAGGAGTTGTTAAAAGTATTAGTAAAATGTATACTCCAGATGGAATGAGATCAGACTGCGTAGTTATTGAATCTGATGGATTAGGAGAACTACATGAATCTATTAAACCAATTACAAACTTAGATGCCCTATCTAAGGAAGAAATTATTAATCTTATTAAAGATGCTGGAATTGTTGGTCTAGGTGGGGCTGGTTATCCTATGCATGCAAAACTAGTTGCTTCTGATGATTCTAAAATTGATACTGCTATTTTAAATGGTGCAGAATGTGAGCCATATTTAACTGTAGATCATAGAGTTATGCTAGAAGAACCTGAAGCTATAATAAAAGGATTAAAGGTAATTATGCATTGTCTTGATCTAGAAACAGGTTACATAGGTATAGAAGATAACAAAAAGGATGCTATAGAGGCATTAAGGTCTTCTTTAAAAGATGAAAATATAAAGATTGTAAGCTTAAAAACAAAATTCCCTCAAGGAGACTCCTATAGAATGGTTGATGCCATATTAGATAGAAAAGTACCTTCAGGTGGAAGATGTAAAGACGTAGGTACGATTGTTAGTAATGTATCAACTGCTTTAGCTGTTGCTGAGCTATTTAAAGAAGGAAAGCCATTATACGAAAGAACTATCACTGTAACAGGTAATGGTGTTAGACAACCTAAAAATTTAAAAGTAAAAATAGGGACTACTATTAGAGAAATAATTGAACAATGTGGTGGATTCAATGGAGAACCAGGCAAGATTATTGCAGGTGGACCTATGACAGGATTGGCACAATTTTCATTAGATACACCTATAATTAAAACAACCTCAGCTATAATTGTTTTAACACCAGAAGAAGCGACCCATAAAGAGACAGAGCCTTGTATAAAATGTGGAAAATGTCTACAAGTATGTCCTGTTAGTTTACAACCTTTATTACTAAGTGCTTATGCCCTTAAGGATATGTTTGAAATGACTGAAGAATATAATGTTGAAGAATGTATTCAATGTGGTGCTTGTTCATTTATATGTCCATCAAAAAGGCCATTAACTGAATCTATTAGGCATGCTCAGAGAGAGATAAAACTAAAGAGAAAAAAATCTAAGAAGTAAGGAGGAAATTAAATGGAAGACAAGATATTAGATCCAAACAATGAAAAGTCTGTAGAATTAAATGATCTTTTATTAGTATCTCAAGCACCTCATTTAAGAACTAATAAAACTGTTAATAAAATTATGTTGGATGTTATTATTGCAATGACACCTGCAATAATTGGTAGTGTTTATTTCTATGGTTTTAATGCATTAAAATTAATTCTAATTACAGTTGCATCATGTTTAATTTTTGAAGCTGGAACACAAAAATTATTTAAGAAACCAGTTCGTATAAAAGATTTAAGTGCAGTAGTTACAGGTATATTAATAGCTTTTAATTTACCAGCAAATGCACCTTGGTGGATTGCTGTATTTGGAGCTGCTTTTGCTATTATTTTAGTAAAAGAGTGTTTTGGCGGTTTAGGTTCCAACTTTATGAACCCAGCCTTGGCTGCAAGAGCTGCATTAGTAGCATCATGGCCATCTATAATGTCTACATATATAAATCCAGATGGAATTACAAGTGCTACACCGCTTTCTATACTTAAAAGTGGAAGTACTGCATTACCTTCAATTAATAGAATGTTAATAGGCGATATAGGTGGTTCTTTAGGAGAAACATCAGCTGTACTTTTATTAATAGGAGCTTTATATTTACTTATTAAAGGGATTATAGATTGGAAAATTCCAACATTGTTCATAGGTAGTACATGTGCAATGTTATTAATCTTAGGAATTGACCCAAGTCTAATTATTTATCATATATTAGGTGGCGGCTTAATACTTGGAGCTTTCTTTATGGCAACTGATTATGCTACTTCTCCTATTACGCCAAATGGGAAAATTATTTTCGCGGTTGGTGCTGGTTTTCTTACTGCTATAATTAGAGTAAAGGGCGGTATGCCAGAAGGTGTTTCATATGCTATATTATTAATGAACGTAGCTACTCCAGTAATTGAAAGAATTACAAAGCCTAGAGTTTTTGGAGTTAGAAAACAGCCAAAAGGGGGAGAAATTAATGAAAGAAACGCTTAAATTAGGGCTTATTCTTCTTATAATAACAGCTGTTTCCGCAGGTGTACTAGCTGCTGTCCACAATGTGACGGGCCCTGTAATCGCTGAAATGGAAAGACAAGAGAGTTTTGGAGCCTTAGTTGAAATATTCTCTGAAGCGGATGACTTCCAAGCTCTGGAAGAATCTAAATTCGAAGAAATCAAGGGATCTCATGCAATGATAAGGGAAATATTTGAAGCTAAAAAAGGTGATGAAGTTATAGGTTATGCACTAAAGACTGCTGCAGGTGGTTATGGTGGAGATATCATTGGAATAACTGGTATTAATACAGATAGCACTATAGCAGGAATTAAAATAGTAAGTAATAGTGAAACACCTAATATTGGAACTAGAATATTAGAAGAAGGGTTTACAAGCTCTTTTAAAGATAAATCTGCAGCTGGTGACTTAAAAGCAGTAGGTTCACCTTCAGCTGATGATGAAGTTTTATTGCTATCAGGTGCAACTGTATCAGTTTATGCAGTACTTGCCGGCGTTAATGAAGCTAATTTTGTTTATAATCAATACCTATCAGCAGATGGTCCTGCACCGGTTGTTGTAGAAACTGAAGAAGAGATAAGAGATAGATTTTTATCTGAAATATTTACGGATGTTGAAGAATTCGTAGAAATAGAATCTGCTAAGCTTGATGAAATAAAAGCTGACAATATTTTCATAAGAGAAATTTATGAAGTTAAGTCTAATGGAGAACTATTAGGTTATGGTATAAAAACTAATTCAGGCGGATATGGTGGAGACTTACGGATTATCACCGGAATTAATCTTGATGGCACTATAGCAGGAATTAGAATATTTAAAAATGATGAAACACCTGGTATAGGTACAAAAATCATGGAAGATGATTTTATGAATTCATTTATAGGTAAGAATAATGTAGATGATATTGAAATGATTTCTGGTGCTACTGTATCAACAGAGGGTGTAGTATACGGTGTAGAAGGGGCAATAGATGCATTTAATAAGTTTCTTGCAAATTAACATAAATGGAGGTGGAATAATTGAAATTAATGAATATATTTAAAAGTGGAATGGGTCGACAAAATCCAGTTTTAATTCAACTAGTTGGATTATGTTCAGTACTTGCGGTTACTAATACTGTACTAAACAGCATATCAATGGGTATGGCAGTTACAGCTGTTTTATTGGCTTCTAATATTGTTATATCATTACTTAGAAATATAATACCACAAAAAATACGTATACCAGCTTTTATTGTTGTTATAGCTACTTTTGTAACTATAGTAGAAATGGTTTTAAAAGCTTATGCTCAACCGATTTACCAATCATTAGGAATATTTATTCCTTTAATAGTTGTAAACTGTATAATTTTAGCTAGAGCTGAGGCTTTTGCTTATAAGAATAATGTAGTAGATTCTATTGTAGATGGCTTGTCAAATGGATTGGGTTATACTTGGTCAGTAGTTGTATTAGGTGCTATAAGAGAGTTATTTGGTTCAGGTACTCTATTTGATGGTACAGGATTTGCAATAAATGTTTTTGGAGATAAATTTCAGCCTGCAGGAATATTTGTAGCTCCAGCAGGGGCCTTTATAGTATTAGGTATTATGATAGCCGTATTTAATACAATGTTAAAACAAAAAGCTACATCATAGAGAAAGTAGAGGAGGAGACAAATGAATTTTTTCACAATAATTATTTCAACAGTATTTGTTAATAACTATGTATTTGCAAGGTTTTTAGGAATATGTCCTTTTCTAGGAGTATCTAATAAGATGGAAACAGCTTCGGGTATGGGTATAGCTGTAACTTTTGTAATAACCATAGCATCGGCTATTACCTGGGGAATTCAAAAATATCTATTAGATGTATTTGATCTTCAATATCTACAAACCATTGTATTTATCTTAGTTATAGCATCACTAGTTCAATTTGTTGAACTAGCTATAAGAAAGATGAGTCCTACGCTATATAGTGCTATGGGTGTATTTTTACCTTTAATTACTACTAACTGTATAGTACTAGGAGTAACAATCTTAAATATTCAATCAGATTATACATTATTAGAAACACTAACAAATGGTATAGGGGCATCTATAGGTTTCTTTTTAGCCTTAGTACTATTAACTGGTGTAAGAGAAAAGTTAGCCGTTGCTGATGTTCCAGAAGCATTAGAGGGAGTACCTATTGCTTTAATATCAGCAGGATTAATGTCCATAGCCTTTTTAGGCTTTGCTGGACTTGTATAGGAGGTAATGACATGGAAAATATAATTCAGCCTGTAGCTGTATTGGGAGGACTTGGCCTTACATTTGGTGTATTGCTATCTATTGCCTCTAATGCTTTTGCAGTTAAAATAGATCCATTAATAGGTTCAGTTTTAGATGCATTACCTGGAGTTAACTGTGGTGCTTGTGGATATCCTGGCTGTGAAGGATTAGCTAATGCTATAGTTGAAGGAAAAGCTCCAGTAACTGCTTGCCCTGTAGGCGGTCAAGAAGTAGCAAATAACGTTGCAGAAGTTATGGGTTTAAATGCAGGAAATTTAGAACGAAATGTAGCTGTTGTACTTTGTCAAGGAGATTGTGATAAAGCTAAAGAGAAATACAGATTTGAAGGAATAAATGACTGTAGAATTCAAAATGATTTAGCTGATGGAAGCAAAGCTTGTTCATTTGGATGCTTGGGTTGTGGTACATGTTATGATGTATGTCCATTTGATGCTATTGAAATGGTAAATGGAGTAGCAGTTATTATTAGAGACAAATGTACAGCCTGTATGAAGTGTATCGAAATATGCCCTAAGAATATTATAGACCTAGTTCCTTATCGCAATGAAGTAGTGGTAAAATGTATTAGTAAGGATCCAGGTAAAGAAGTAAGACAGTATTGTTCTATAGGTTGTATAGGATGTAAAATATGTGTTAAAGCATGCCCTGAAGATGCATATATTTTCGAAGATAACTTGGCAAGAATAGATTATGAAAAATGTACCAATTGTCAAATATGTGTTGCAAAATGTCCTACAAAGTGCATACATACTATAATAGAAGATGATGAAGTCATAGCAAATTAATGAAGAGGCCTAAGGGCCTCTTTTTTTTAAGTTTGTAACTTGTAAATATAATTTATTAATGGTAAACTATAATTTGAAGATTTAGCTTTAATAAATGTAAAAAGGGTGATAAAATGACAAAAGGTGACAAACTTTTAATTGTCTTTGTGATAATATTAGCAGTTCTTTCTACACTTTATATAAAAAGACAAGCCTTTTCATCCGCTGGTAAATACATAAGTGTACAGGTTAATGGGAAGGAAGTAAAACAAATAATCTTTGATCCCAAGGAAATTGGAAATCAAATTCCAATAGAAAGCGAATTTGGCTTTAATCTAATAGAAGTTGGCGATGAAAAAGTAAGAGTTATAGAAGCCGATTGTCCTGATAAAATAGATGTTAAACAAGGCTATATTTCTAGAATAGGTGAAACCATTGTTTGTTTACCAAACAGAATGGTTATTGAAATTAAAGGTTTGGATAAAGATACAGAAATTGATATAATGAATCATTAGAAAGAGGTAATTATGAAAAAATTAAATAAAATGATTTTCTTATCCATATTAGTTTCAATAGGCTTAGCATTAAGCGTACTAGAGTCGGCTATACCTTTGCCAATAGCCATGCCTGGGGCTAGATTAGGATTATCTAATATGGTAGTTTTAGTAACTATAATTATTTTTGGATTTAAGGAAGGTATTACAGTATCCATGCTAAAAAGTATTGTACTAGTTTTAGTGACTGGAAGCATATCTAGCTTTATATATAGTTTTTCAGGAGCCATACTAAGTTGTATGGTAATGTACATAGCATATAGATTCTTTTCCAATATATTTTCTTTAATGGGTGTTAGTATATTGGGTGCATTATCACATGTAACTGCACAAATTACTGTTGCAAGTCTTATGATGAATAATGCAAAAATATACACTTATCTACCCTTTCTTATGCTAACTAGTATTTTTACTGGATATTTTGTAGGTTTATCCTCAACCTATATAGTAAAGAACTTAAAAGTTAATTTTAAAATTCTTTTTACAGATAAAGGATGATTGTATGGGAAATATTATACTGGCCTCATCTTCTCCTAGGAGAAAAGAAATCTTAGAAAAATACAATATAAGACCTACTATAATCAGTAGTGATATTGTTGAAAAGTCAATAATAGGTGAAAGACCATCACAAATTGCTATGAGTCTTGCTTTCCAAAAGGCCTATAATATTAGTAAATTAAATCCTGATAATATAATAATCGGGGCAGATACAATTGTGGTTTATGAAAATATGATATTAGGTAAACCAAAAGATAGAGATGATGCTTTTAATACGCTTAAATTATTAAATGGTAATTCCCATAATGTTATAACCGGTATTAGTTTAATACAAAACAATTCAGAAATAAAAGTTGTAGATTATGAGAATACTCTAGTTAAATTTAGGAAATTAACTGATCAAAAATTAAGAGATTATATTAATACAAATGAACCCATGGATAAGGCTGGAGCTTATGGGATACAAGGTTATGGGGCACTTCTAGTTGAAAAGATTGATGGATGTTATTTAAATGTAGTTGGACTTCCTTTGGTAAAATTAGACTTCTTATTAAACAAGTTTTTTAAAATTAGTTTATTAAAATAAGTGGGTGATTATGTGGAGGTAAAATTAGAATTAGATAAGAGATATACAATCAAAGATTTACCCTTAAGTGAAAGGCCAAGAGAAAAACTTATTAGTCATGGGGTAGAAGCATTATCAAATGCTGAACTGTTGGCATTGATTATTAAAGTAGGAAATCTTGAAGAAACTGCAGTTGAGGTAGCACAAAAGATATTAAGCAGAGATAATAGGGGTATTGCCTATTTATCAGATGTAAGCTTAGAAGAATTAATGGAGGTTAAGGGTATAGGTGAAAGTAAAGCCTCACAAATACTAGCGGCCATAGAAATTGGAAAAAGGTTAAATAGGGTAGGACCTCAGGATAAAGTAAAAGTCAGTTCACCTATAGTCTTAGTCAATTTACTTATGGATGAAATGAGATATCTTTGTAAAGAGTATTTTAAAATAGCAATATTAGATACTAAAAATCAAATATTGGCAATCGAAAATATTTCAATTGGAACTTTAAACGCATCCATAGTTCATCCAAGAGATGTTTTTAAAATAGCTATAAAAAGGAATGCAAATTCTATCATACTAGTACACAACCATCCAAGTGGCGACCCGAATCCCAGCAACGAAGATATTAGCATAACAAATAGGTTAATAGATGCTGGTAATTTAATTGGAATCAAGGTGCTTGACCATATTATAATTGGAGATAATAAATATATTAGTTTTAAGGAAAAAAATTTAGTTTGAGATTAGAGAGGAGATATAATGGGATTATTTAGTGGGTTTATAAAGGATATGGGAATAGATTTAGGTACAGCAAATACATTGGTATATATTAAGGGTAAGGGTATAGTAGCAAGAGAACCATCAGTAGTTGCTATTGAAACTCATACTAGAAAAGTATTAGCTGTAGGAGAAGAAGCAAAAAAGATGATAGGTAGGACACCTGGTACTATAGTAGCTATTAGACCGCTTAAAGATGGTGTAATAGCAGATTTTGATGTAACTCAAAATATGTTAAAGTATTTTATTAAATTAGCAAGTCCTAGAAGAACATTATTTCAACCTAGGGTTGTAGTTTGTGTGCCAAGTGGAGTTACAGAGGTAGAAAAGAGAGCTGTTGAAGAGGCTGCAATCCATGCAGGTGCAAGAGATGCTTATTTGATTGAAGAACCTATGGCTGCAGCAATAGGAGCTGGACTTCCAGTTCATGAGGCTACTGGTAGTATGATTGTAGATATTGGTGGAGGAACAACTGAGGTTGCAATAATATCACTAGGTGGTATTGTTACTAGTAAATCAATTAGAGTAGGTGGAGATGAATTAGATGAGTCTATAGTTAGCTATATTAAAAAAGAATATAGCTTAATGATAGGGGAAAGAACTGCTGAAAATATTAAAATTACAATAGGGTCAGCCGATATCTCAACTGAAGAAAAAACAATGGATATTAGAGGAAGAGACTTAATAAGTGGACTGCCAAAAACTGTAGCTATTACTTCACAAGAAATATATGAAGCAATGAAAGAGCAGATTTTTAATATATTAGATGCTATTAAGTCAACATTAGAAAAAACCCCACCAGAGTTGGCATCTGACATTATTGAACAAGGCATAATGCTTACAGGTGGTGGAGCATTACTAGATGGTATAGATAGAATTATTATCCGTGAAACTGGCATGCCAGTCCATATTGCAGAAAATCCACTGGATTGTGTAGCTATAGGAACTGGTAAAGCCTTGGAAAGTATTGATATCCTTAGAAAATCTATAAGTAATAATAAAAGAATAGGCTAAGTGGTGATATAATGTATTTTTTCAAGAAATACAAAGATAGAATGATAGTAATTAGTATTGCTATCATTCTAATTCTTATAATTGGATATACAAGTAAAGAGAGAATAAAACTAACGAAGTTTGAGAAAACATTTGGTGGATTTCTGACACCTATTAGCAAAGTTTCAACAAATATAAAAAATGGTATTTCAAATTTCTTCATAAACATAAGTCAAGTTTCAACATTGAAAGAAGATAATATAAATCTTGAGAGACGAGTATTAGAGTTAGAAGAAGAAAACAGGGAACTTACAAATATAATTGGAATGAGCGATTACCTAAAAAATGAGGCTAGACTTATACAAAGTTCCTCTCATAACTTTATCCAGGCTCAAATAACAAACAAAGAACCAGGTAACTGGTATAGCAGATTTGTAATAGATAAGGGCACAAATCATGGTGTTAAAAATGGTGATACAATAGTAACTGGATTCGAAGTAGAACAAAACTTAGTACAGGAAGGTATAGTAGGACGAGTTGTAGATGTGGGGCCTAACTGGGCTAAAGTAATAACTATAATAGATGAATATAATAAAATCTCATTCAAAAACATTAGAACTCAAGACGGGGGAATATTAAACGGAAGTGTAGATGGTATAATAAGTGGTTATTTGTTTGATAGTAAATCAGACGTAATAGTAGGAGACAAGTTATATACTTCAGGCTTGGGGGGCTCTTTTATTAAAGATGTCTATATTGGGGAAATAGAGGAAGTAATTGTGGATGAAGAAGAATTAATTAAAAGAGTAATTATTAAACCTGCAATAAATTTTAAAAAGTTACAAAGAATTTTGATTATATCAAGTTGATTTGAGGGATTTATGTGAATATTTTTCTAATAATAATTATGGTGATAGCTAACTTTATTCTACAAAGTACAATCTTACCATCATTTAGTATCCTTGGAGTTGTACCTAATACAGCTCTTATTTTTATTGTAATCATTAGTTTGAGTAAAGGAAAATACTATGGTGGATTAGTTGGTCTTGCTATTGGCTTAATTCAGGATGTAATTTTTGCTACAACAATAGGAGTTAGTGGATTTATATATTTCTTTATTGGCTATATAATTGGGTCTTTAGAAAACACTATGGCTCGAGATAATATTATTATTCCTGTAATTTGCTCTTCTTTAGGCACAATATTTTATAATATTATGTATTTTTTCTTTATGTTTTTTCTATCTAGAGAAATCCCTTTTACAGTGATTATAAAAGATATATTACTTATAGAAATAGCCTATAATATTGTATTTACTATAATAATTTATAAAGTTATTGGTAAGATGTTTAATGAACCTTCTTTAAGGTTTGGGAAAAGGTAGAGGTGAGGTAAATGAACTTTCTAGATAAAATAAAAAATAGGTATAATATAGTGGTTTTCATACTAGCTATTTTAATGATAGTCCTATCTTTTAGGTTGGCAATATTGACAATTGCTGAAGGAGATTATTATAGGGATATTTCTGATAATAAACGATTAAAAGAAATTCAGATAACGCCTCCTAGGGGAGAAATTCGTGATAGATATGGTAGATTATTAGCTGGAAACAAACCTACTTTTACTGTACAACTATTAAAAGATGAATTTAATATTAAGGATATTAAGGTAAAAAACAATGGAATATTAACTCTTATAAGATTATTAGAAGAGGATGGTGCAAATATTCAAGATGATTTCCCACTAGAACTTAATATATTTAAATATAAAAGCGAAAAAGATTATATGGAAGAAAATCTTAATCCTATAGATAAGGTAATAGAAACTATTATAGAAAATAAGTTGTTAGCAGAAATTTTAACTACTTTTTATGTAAATCCTGATTATAAGGAACATTATCAATTTATTACTATGGATAGAGCTATTAATGCATTTAAAAACAAAGGTCTAGAAATTCCTATTAATGTTAGAATATTCAATGATGAATTAATTATTGAATTTGACCAGAATGAAGACATTTCTAAATGGAAATCAATAAATGAAATACCTGAAGGTGCTTCACCTATTGATTCTATAGTAAAACTAATAGATGAAGATAAAATAATAATTCGTAAAATTATAGATAATTCTCTATCTAGATTACTTACTTTTAATTTATTAAGCCATAAGGGTTTAATAAGTAATATTATCTTAGAGGAATATACTATTACTTTTCAAGAAGAATACCTACAACAGAAAAGAAGTTTAATGAAGAGCTATCCAGAAATAACTATGAATTCATCTGCAAAAGATGATTTTATTAATCTATTTAAAGCAGTTTCATTAGAAAACTTCCTAGATCGAATAATTAAAAGGGACAATGATGATACAGATATTATAATACCTGGGCAAATACTCATTGATATGATCAAAGAAAAAAATCAAGATATACCTATTAGCATTGAACTAACAGAAGATAAAAATTCTCTTATATATAAATATAGGGGAGATATAGATATTGGTGAAAGAAGTCTAATAGAATTAACAATAGATTATGCAAATAAAGCAGGGGTTATAGATGACTTCATAAGCTCAGACAATATAAAATCCTTAGCTCAGGCTCAACTTTTAAATGATGGTATAAATCCTAGGATATCCATAGCCAAAGATTTTGAATATGCAGCTCTGAACAATTTAAAAAACTGGTATACAGCTAAGAAAATGGATGAAGACAAGTCTGTTAAGGATAATTTTTTAAAACTGAAAAAAGATTACGACATAGATGATAATCTAAGTAAATATGAATCTAGGGCAATATTTAACATATATGATCAATTAAGCAAACAAGGGCACCTGGCCTACCAACCAATAAATATAGCATATGGAATTAAGAATTCTACTGTGGCTAGAATTGAAGAGGGCATAATGGAATTACCAGGCATAAATATTTCTATAGAACCTGTAAGGTATTACCCTTATGGTTCTACTGCTGCTCATATATTAGGATACTTAGGTAAAATTAGTACGCCAGGAGAAGTAAAAAAATATGTAGAAGAAAATAAATATTCCCCATCTGCTATTATCGGAAAAACTGGAATTGAGGAAAATTTTGAAGATATATTAAGAGGGGTAAGTGGTGTAAAAAGGGTCCAAGTTGACGTTGTAGGAAATACAACAAAAGTAATTGAAGAAATAAAGCCAATGCCTGGACAAAATGTTTATTTAGCTATGGACTTAAAACTTCAACAAGTTGCAGAAAAATCCTTAGAACAAACCCTAAACAAAATACAAACTGGCGGAATCTACGAAAGTCAATGGGGGGATTTTCAATTTGGAACAAGCCGGTCTAAAAAACGACCTTATATAAATGCAACATCTGGAGCTGTAGTAGCTATTGATGTTAAAACTGGCCAAGTTGTAGCTATGGCTAGTTACCCATCATATGATTTAAATCTATTTGCTACAGGTATATCAACTACTGACTGGAACAGTCTCTTCCCCGAAAATGATAAGGATCCATTAGCTCCTAGACCACTATATAATATTGCAACCCAAACAGCTGTACAACCAGGTTCAACATTTAAAATGGTCACAGCACTGGCAGCATTAGAAAAAGGATTAGACCCAAATAAGAGAATTCGAGATATGGGTTATGTGACTATAGGAATACAACCCTTTAGATGTTTATTATGGACTACAAGTGGGTCAACTCATGGCTATGAAAATGTATACGAAGCACTAAGAGACTCTTGTAACTATTATTTTTATTCTTTGGCCTTAGGTGAAAATCAAAGAACAGGAGAACAATTAGGAATAAAACTTGATATAGAAGATATTGTAGATGTATCTAAAAAGCTGGGGCTAAATGATAAAACAGGTATCGAAATAAGAATACCTGCTGAGACAGCAGGCGGAGTACCAAATCCGCAAAAGAAGGCTATTGGGGCAAGAGCTATGCTAAAAAATTACTTGAATAGGAATTTAGAAAAATTTCTAAAAGATGATATAGTGGTAGATGATAATAGTAGAAAAGAAATAATTAATGAGATTGTTAGTTGGATGGAATTAGAAGAAGTTCTAACTAGGAATGAAGTAATAAGACGTTTAAGTAGCCTAGGCATCGAACCTGAAAAAAAGTTAAAAGGTGAAAGAGAAGGACTAGCTGATAAGATTAAGTATACTTATATGAAGGATTCTAATTGGAATATTAGTGATACATTATATGTAACAATAGGCCAAGGTCAATCAGCATATACACCAATACAAATGGCTAATTATGTTGCTACAATAGCAAATGGTGGGTATAAGCATGAATTAACATTAGTAGATAGCATCAAGAATTATAATAACTCTCTGACCTCATATGTGCATACAGTGGATACTGATAGAATTGAGCTCAATAACTATGAAAATCTTGAACATATTAAAAAGGGTATGTTAATGGTATCAGAGGATGGTACATCAAGAAGAACTTTTGCCAACTTCCCAATAGAGGTAGCTAGTAAAACAGGAACTGCAGAAAAAGGTGGTATAAACCCTTCAAGTGGAGAAACCTATGATGACTTTGCATGGTTTGTAGGTTTTGCTCCTTACGATGACCCGGAAATTGCAATTGCTGCAGTTATCTTTCAAGGAGGTAGTGGTGGCTTTGCAGGGCCTATGGTAAGAGATATAATGGCAGAATATCTTGGTCTCAATAAAACAGAAACTATAGAAAATCTACCATTTAGTAATAAATTATCTAAATGACATTGTCTTAATTAGATTAATTTGGAAGAAAGTGTAGAATTAATGTGGATGTATTTAATGAATAATAGTATAATGAGTTGAGAGTTGTTTAATGGAGGTAATTTATAATTGAAAAAAGAATTGGTAAGTTTTAAAGGGGTTTCAGAAGGAGTCTATATTAATATAAAAGGTGAAGATTTACAAAGTATAATATCCGAACTAGATATTAAACTAAAGGATTCTCTATCTTTTTTTAAGGGTGCTAAGTTCTTAGGAATTAACGCAGAGGAATTATCTGATGATGATGCTTTAGAAGTAAAGTTGATCCTAAAATACAAATATGGATTTGATATTGATTTGGGGCAATTACCAGAGCATATTAAAAGACCTCCAATTATTAAAAATGAATCTTTAGTGGAAAAAAATATTATTGAAGAAAGTATCCTTGGAATTGACGAAGGAATAACAAAATTTGTTTATGGTACTTTAAGGTCTGGTCAAGAGGTTGATTATGACGGAAATATTGTTATAATAGGTGATGTGAATCCAGGTGCTATACTTAAGGCAAGTGGAAGTATAATAGTTCTTGGCACTCTTAGGGGTGTTGCCCATGCAGGATTAGATGGAAATATGGGAGCTGTTGTTGCTGCTTATAACCTAATGCCTACTCAACTAAGGATTAATGATATAATAGTGAGGCCACCAGATGGTGACATTTCACAATATAAATTACCAGAGATAGCTAAGATTAACCATGGAGAAGTTATTATTGAACCATATTTACCTAATAAATAAAAGGGGGAAATTAGATGAGTACTGAAAAGCTAGGAACTGCTTTAGTTATTACCTCAGGCAAAGGAGGAGTTGGAAAGACTACTACTAGTGCAAATATTGGGACAGGCCTTGCTATACTAGGTCAATCAGTTGTAATAATTGATGCGGATATTGGACTTAGAAACTTGGATGTTGTTATGGGTTTAGAGAATAGAATTGTTTATGACATTGTAGATGTTGTAGAAAAAAATTGTAGATTAAAACAAGCTTTAATTAAAGACAAGAGATATGATAAATTATATTTATTACCTGCTGCTCAAACAAAGGATAAATCAGCAATCGCACCAGATCAAATGCTTGAACTAATAAATGAACTAAAAAAAGATCATGATTTTATAATTGTAGATAGTCCAGCTGGTATAGAACAAGGATTTCAAAATTCTATAGCAGGTGCTGATATGGCTATTATAGTCACAACTCCAGAAATCTCTGCAGTAAGAGATGCAGATAGAGTTATTGGTATTTTGGAAGCCAAAGGTTTACATAACCCAAAGGTGATAATAAATAGAATTAGGCCAGACATGGTTAAGCGTGGAGATATGATGAGTATAGACGATATTATAGATATATTAGCTATAGATTTACTTGGGACAGTTCCTGATGATGAGGCAATTGTAATTTCCACTAATAAAGGTGAACCTGTAGTTATTGACGAAAAAGCGAAATCGGGTAAAGCATATAGGAATATTACCCAAAGGTTAATGGGTGAGGAAGTTCCATTTTTAGACCTAGAAGTAGATATGGAAGGTAAATTTAGTAAAATTCTAAAGTTATTATTTGGCAAATAAGGAGGGATGGTCTTGGATTTTTTTAAATTTTTCGGTAGAAAACAGGAAAAAAGTAAGAATGTTGCAAAGGAAAGACTAAAGCTCGTATTAGTTCATGATAGGTCTGATTTATCACCCAAACTACTAGAAATGATTAAAGGAGATATTATTAGGATCATCTCAGAATATGCAGATATAGACGAGGAAGGATTAGATATCAAATTAACTAGAATGAAAAGGGATGGCAATGAATCACCAGTATCTGCTTTGGTAGCCAATATTCCCATAAAGAAAATTAAAGAGAATAATTAAAGTAAGGACTCTAATAAATATTAGAGTTCTTTTTTAAAGTAAAATCTTTTCTTTTAAATATAGTAATAAAACCTACTCTTAATAAATATCCATTAAGTAAGGTAGGTGATATTATGAAAAAAATCAATTTCAAAAAACTCAATATATTTAAGTCAAGAAGTAAAAGACCAAGTTCTATAGGAACAAATTATGGCAATCAATATGCATCTAGGAATAGAAACTCAAATACCATATATAGATATAAATATCTAAAGACATTTATGATGAAAACCTTAATAACTATTGTAGCTATTTTATTTTTATTTATCTTAAAGAAAACAAACTTTAAACCTACTAACAAAGTTTTAGATATTATTAAACACAATATGCAATATGAAGTAGATATTAAAGAAGATAGTAAAAGAATATACCATAAGGTAGAGGGTATAGTAAATAAATCAATTGATTCAATAACAGTTTTTAACCCAGACAAAGTAGAGAAGTTATTAGCACCTATTACTGGTAGTGTTTATAAGAATTATGTAATAAACCTAGATGAAAATAATAAAAATGATAACTTTGGAATAGATATTTTATCTACTATAAAAGATGAAAATCCCAAATCAATTATATTGGGAAAAGTAAAAAGTGTAGAAATCAAGGGTAGTAAAGGGTATTTTGTGACAATTGAAACTAGTGATATGGAGTTTGTTTATGGATACTTATCTAAGTCTTTTGTAAATCAGGGTGAAATTGTAAAGCTTGGAGAAGAAATTGGAGTCATTGGAACTAATAAGGACGGAAAGAAATATTTACGATTTGAGGTATATTTAAATGGAAAACAAGTAAATCCACTAAATTATATAGATATGGAATAGATACCTGAAATCTTCAGGTATTTATTTTCTTGTATATCTATCTCAATAAATGATATTATATAACTTAGTATAATAAAGAAAGGTGATAATGAATGATTAATATAGAGAAACTAGATAAGATTCTAAAGAAAGTAGACAAGCCTGCTAGATATATTGGTATGGAGCAAAACTCAGTTAAGAAAGATTTAAGTAAAGTAAAGGTAAAATTTGCATTTTCATATCCAGATATATATGAGGTGGGAATGAGTCACTTAGGCTTACATATATTATATAATTTAATTAATGATGTAGATAACTATGTTTGTGAACGAGTCTTCTCACCTTGGATTGATATGGAAGAGGAAATGAGAAAGGAAAACTTACCCTTATTTACTCTTGAAAATAAAGAAGAGGTAAGAAACTTCCACTTTTTGGGTTTTACCCTTCAATATGAAATGAGCTATACAAATATTTTAAATATATTAGACTTATCACATATACCAATGTTGGCTAAAGATAGAACTGATGAAGATCCATTTATAATTGGGGGAGGGCCTTGTGCTTATAATCCAGAACCAATAGCAGATTTCTTTGACTTTTTTGTAATTGGGGATGGTGAGGAAATAGTATTAGAGGTATTAAAGACATATGAAATGCATAAGGAAAAAGATTGGGATAGAAATATTTTCTTAAAGGAGATATCCAAGTTTGATGGAATCTATGTGCCTGCTTTTTATGATGTGGATTATAATTTAGATGGAACCATAGAAAAGATGTATCCAATAGTGGAAGGGCTTCCTTCTGTAATCAATAAAGCTATAATAAGAGATGTTAATACAATGTTTGCTCCTGAAAGCATGATTGTACCTTTTATAGAAACAATTCATGACAGAGTAGTATTAGAAGTATTTAGAGGCTGTACCCATGGATGTAGATTTTGCCAGGCCGGTATGATTTATAGGCCTATAAGAGAAAAGTCCACTGAAAGACTGGTAGAATTAGCAGAAAAGCTAATCCTATCCACTGGATATGATACTATTTCACTTTCGTCTCTAAGTTCTTGTGATTATTCTGCCCTAAACCTATTAATATCTAGTTTAATGGATAAATTTGAAGAGCAAAATGTTGGTATTTCACTACCTTCACTTAGGTTGGATAGTTTCAGTATAGATATATTAAAAGAAATTGAAAAGGTTAAAAAAAGTGGGCTTACTTTTGCCCCTGAAGCTGGTAGCCAAAGGTTGAGAAATGTTATTAATAAAGGAGTAAGTGAAGAAGACCTAGTACAAGCTGTAACATATGCTTTTAGCGAAGGGTGGTCTAGGGTTAAACTGTATTTTATGATTGGACTACCAACAGAGACTGAGGAAGACCTTATGGGAATTAAAGATATGTCATATTTAGTTAGAGATATATACTTTAACAGACCTAATGAGGAAAAAAAAGGAAGTTTTCAAATGACCGCCAGTGCATCTTGTTTTGTACCTAAGCCATTTACACCCTTTCAATGGATAGGACAAAATTCAATTGAAGAATTTACAGAAAAGATAAATAAGGTTAAAAATAGTATAAGGGATAGAAAAATCAATTTTAACTATTCTGATGCTAATCTAAGTTATTTAGAAGGTATATTTGCTAGAGGAGATAGACGATTATCAAAAGTTTTAATTAGTGCTTGGGAAAAAGGATGTAAATATGACGGCTGGTCAGATCAGTTTAAATTTGATTGCTGGTTAGAGGCTTTGAGTGAATCAAATATTGATGGTGATTTTTATAATAGTCGAGTCAGAGACCTTGATGAAGTATTAGCTTGGGATTTCATAAATCCAGGAATTTCTAAGGATTTTCTTAAAAAGGAATTCCAAAAATCCCTTACTGAAACTACAACTAAGGATTGTAGATTAGGATGTAGAAATTGTGGTATCGTAGATTGTAGTATGAGAGGTGTTTTTAATTGATACTTAGAGTTAAATTTACTAAAGAAAATTATTTAAGATATATAGGACATTTAGATTTAATAAGATTATTTCAGAGATGTTTTAATAGAGCCGGCATAGAGTTAAACTATTCTAAAGGATTTAACCCTAGACCAAAATTCTCAATTGCTAATCCTTTGAGCCTAGGGGTTGAAAGTATAGAAGAATACATGGATATAGATCTTGTAAAGGAGATAGATATAGAATACTTCATTGAGGCTATGAATAAAGTTCTTCCAGATGGTATAAAGATTTTAGATGCCATATATCCAAAAGATACAAAAGCAGTTTCTTCAATATTAGACTTAGCTGAGTATGAAATAAGGTGTAAAACAAATAGGAATTTAAGTAAAGAGGAACTTAGTTTTCTTGTAAATAAGTGGCTTGAAAATGAGGAAATAATCATTTCAAGACTAAGAAAAAGAAAAAAGAGCAAGATAATGATTGAAGAAAATATTAAATGCCTAATTAAGGCTGTTGAAGTTATAGAAGTTAATAACAACAAAATTATTTTAAATGCTATATTAAGTTCCAGTGAAAATGGTACATTAAGACCTTTAGATTTTATTGAAGCCATGAATAGAGATAACAACTTAGAAATAGATTTAGAGTCAGTTATGCTAAAGAGGTTGGGATTATATATTGAAGGAATAAACGAAATATATAAACCAATATAAACGAGGGGATTTTATATGAATTATATTTTTATTGACTCTGTGGAAGGAGTAAATAAAGTAGGTATAGTAGAGGATAATAGATTAGTAGAATATTATACTCAAGAGGAAAACAAGGAAAAACTTGTAGGTAATATCTATAGAGCAAGGATTGAAACTGTACTTCAAGGTATGGAAGCTGCCTTTGTAGATATTGGAGAAGGGAAAAATGCTTATCTTCATGTAAAAGATGCACTTAATAGGGAGCAAATTTATAGTAAAGAAAAGTTTAATATTAAAGATATAATAAAAGGCGGTCAAGAAATAATAGTACAAGTTATAAAAGAAGAGCAAGGGGGCAAGGGTCCCAAGGTAACTAGTAGAATAAGTATACCAGGTAGATATTTAGTGTTAACTCCTTTCTCAAATAAAATTAATGTTTCTAGAAAGATCCATGGATTTAAAGCTGTAAGCAGATTGAAGAAGTTAGGAGAGACTATAGTACGAGATAATATGGGTGTAATATTTAGAACTATGGCTGAGGATGTTAATGAAGCACTTTTAATCCAAGAATATAATCAGTTGTGGGAAATATATAAGAGGATTGAAAGAGAAATAAATTTTCTTCCTTGCCCAAAATTATTATATAGAGAATTGGATCTAGTTTATCAAATTGTACGAGATAGCTTTAATGATAAAAATCATAGGATAATTGTTAATAATCGGGATATATATGAGAAACTATTACTATTAGAAGACTATTTCTCTTACAATTTAGGGGAAAAAATTACATTGGATGAAAAATTTTCTATGGAAGAAGACAATGTTCTAGTAAAAGAATTGAAAGAAGCAATGGAAAGACGAGTAATCCTTCAAAGTGGTGGGCATATAGTAATAGATGAAACGGAAGCACTGACTGCAATAGATGTTAATACTGGTAAATATGTGGGGTCTTATTCTTTAGAAGAGACAATTCTACTTACAAATATGGAGGCCGCTGAAGAGATTTTAAGGCAAATTAGATTAAGGGATATTGGTGGTATTATTATAGTTGATTTTATAGATATGAAAAATGATGCTGATATAGCTAAGGTTCTTAATGTTTTGTATGATAATTTATATAAGGATAGAAACAAACCAAATATAGCAGGCATAACAAAATTAGGCTTAGTAGAAATAACTAGAAAACGTATTAGGCCCACTCTAGAAATTAGAACTTCAGTGATTTGCCCAACATGTAAGGGACGAGGAAGAATACAGAAATAATATGTATTGACAAAGTTCTTTATATTTGGTAGTATATTTGGGTGTAGAGCCGCTCGATGTAGGTATTAAAGCATAGTCACCTGATATCGGCGAGACTGGGTTAGAGGAGGTGCAATATTATATGTATGCTGTTATAGAAACTGGTGGTAAACAATATAGAGTGCAAGAAGGCGATGTAGTTTTCGTAGAGAAACTAAACGTTGAAGAAGGCGAAACTATTAATTTTGATAAGGTTCTTTTAGTATCAAAGGAAGGCGAATTACTTGCTGGTAAGCCTTATGTTGAAGGAGTTAGTGTAGAAGGTAGTGTTTTAGAACAAGGTAAAGCTAAGAAGATTGTTGTATTCACATACAAAGCTAAGAAAAATTCTAAAAGAAAATTAGGTCACAGACAACCTTTTACTAAAGTTAAAATAGAAAAGATAGTTGGCTAATATGATTAAAGTTAAAATTTTTAAAAATGAAGAAGGCCATATAGTGAAATATAATATTTCAGGACATGCAAATTATAAACCTTATGGTGAAGACATAGTTTGTTCAGCTGTATCTGTATTATCTTATACAGCACTAAATGCCCTAATTGAATTATCTGGTCTAAATGAAAATGAAATTATTTATACTATAGATGAATCTTCAGGAAACTTAGAGGTAACTTTACCTAAAGTTATTGAAAAGAGGATCTTAGAAAAAACGGAAATAGTATTAAAAACATTAGAAATTGGAATCAAATCGGTTATAGAAAGTTACCCTAAATATGTAACTCTCGAATATAGGGAGGTGTAATTGATGATTAAATTAAATTTACAATTGTTTGCTTCTAAAAAAGGAGTAGGTAGCTCCAGAAACGGTAGAGACAGTCAGTCTAAAAGATTAGGCGTTAAAAGAGGAGATGGACAATTTGTACTAGCAGGAAATATTCTTGTTAGACAAAGAGGTACAAGAATCCATCCTGGTACAAATGTAGGTAGAGGAAATGATGATACTTTATTTGCAACTGTTGATGGCGTTGTAAAATTTGAAAGAAAAGGCAAGGATAAAAAGCAAGTTAGTATTTATCCTGTTGAAGAACTGGCATAGTATACTTAAGCTTACCTATTGGGTAAGCTTAATTTTTTTCTATATAGTAAAAAATTAAATAGTCATATTATGGGTATACTTTATATGTAAAAGTATTTAAAGAGGATGATGAATATTATGTTTATAGATGTAGCAAAAATATCAATAAAAGCTGGAAAAGGCGGAAATGGTATTGTTGCATGGAGAAGAGAAAAGTTTGAACCTTCAGGGGGACCATATGGTGGGGATGGAGGCAATGGTGGCTCTATTATCTTAAAAGCGGATGAAGGTATTAGAACTCTTATGGATTTTAGATATAAGGGTTCCTATAAAGGTCAGAATGGAGAAGATGGCAGAAGCAAAAAACAATTTGGTGCAAAAGGTGAAGATATTATCTTAAAAGTACCTGTAGGCACTTTAGTTAAAGACCAGGCTACTGGCGGAGTTATTGTTGATTTAAAAGAAAAGGATCAAGAGTTTGTCATAGCACGAGGTGGAAGGGGCGGAAGGGGAAATGCACAATTTGCCACTGCCACTAGACAAGCACCTGGTTTTGCTGAGCCAGGCACCAAAGGTCAAGAAAGAGAAATTATACTAGAATTAAAATTATTGGCTGATGTTGGTCTTATAGGATATCCAAATGTAGGAAAATCCACTATTCTTTCATTATTAAGTGCTGCAAAACCAAAAATTGCAAATTATCATTTCACAACTTTAAAACCTAACTTAGGAGTAGTTAGAATAGGTGACGAAAAGAGTTTTGTGCTTGCTGACATACCTGGCTTAATTGAAGGGGCTTCAGAGGGCGTAGGACTGGGCCACGACTTCCTAAAACATATAGAGAGGACAAGTGTATTGGTTCATGTACTAGATGTGTCAGGAAGCGAAGATAGAGACCCTATAGAAGATTTCTATAAAATCAATCAAGAATTACAGGACTATAATGAAAAGCTTGCAACAAAAGCTCAAATAATCGTAGCTAACAAAATGGATATTCCTACATCTGTAGAACAATTAGAAAAACTAAGAAGTGAATTTGAACCAAAAGGTTATACTATATATCCAGTTTCTGCTGCTACAGGTGAAGGGATTAACCAACTAAAATATGGTATTTGGGAACTTCTATCAAATACTGAAATAGTTAATGAAACCTATGATGAAGAACATATTGAATATATAGCAGAGGAAGAAACCATTATAGTAAGGAAAGAAAATGATATCTATATAGTTGAAGGTACATTTATAGAAAGATTGTTAGAATCTATATACTTTGATGATGTAGACTCCCTAAGGTTTTTCCAAGATACATTAAGAAAAAGAGGTATAATAGAAGAGTTAGAAAAATTAGGTGTTCAAGAGGGAGATTCTATTTTCATATTGGACAATGAGTTTGAATTCTTCCATTAGAAAATAGAAACACTAATATTTAAGATTTATGAAGGAGTGTAGAAATTGTTAACAGGAAAACAAAGAAGTTATTTGAAAAGCTTGGCAAATACAACAGACCCTATTTTTCAATTAGGAAAGAATGGTTTAACAGAAAGTTTTATTAAGCAAGTAGATGTTGTAATAGAATCTAAAGAATTAATCAAAATTAATGTATTAAATAATAGCGGATTAGAAGCAAAAGAAGTAGCTATAGAATTAGCTAATGCTTTAGAAGCTGAATTTGTTCAAAGCATGGGCAATAAATTTGTGTTGTATAGAGAATCAAAAGAAGATAAAAAAATTCAACTACCTTAAGCTATATTATTAACTTCAGATATTAATTTTCTGAAGTTTAATTATTAATAAATGAGGTGTATATATGAAAATAGGTTTGATTGGTGGAACTTTTAATCCAATTCACTATGGACACTTAATATTATCAGAATATATAAGGGAAGATTGCCAGTTGGATAAAATAATCTTTATACCTACTGCAATACCTCCACATAAAGTAAAGTCCCAGGTTGAAGATAGTGAAATTAGACTAGAGATGACAAAACTAGCTACTGAATCTAATAAGTTTTTCCAGGTAAGTGATATAGAAAGCCATAGACCAGGCATAAGTTATACTATAGATACCTTAATAGAATTAAATGGCTTATACCCTAATGATCAGCTTTATTTTATAATTGGAGCAGATTCATTATTTCAGCTACCTACTTGGAAGGATTATGACAAGATAATAGGAACTACTAAGTTAATTGTAGTAAACAGACCAGGTGGGAAAAATGATTTAATCCAAGATAAGATAAAAGAATATAGGGATTTATATGGAGGCAATATTATTAATGTAAGATCTCCTCTAATAGATATATCTTCTTCTGATATTAGGACTAGAGTAAAAAGTGGAAAATCTATAAAATATTTAGTCCCAAATAATGTTGAAGAGTATATAATTAAGAACAATTTATATAAAGAGGGTTATTAAATTGGATTTTCATAAAAAGTTAATAGAAGATATAGGCAAAAAGAGATACGACCACTCTTTAAGAGTTGTAGATATGGCTCTTAAATTAGGATTAACCTATGGAGCAGATCTTGATAAAATCAAAACTGCTGCTATTCTTCATGACTGTGCAAAATATGAAGAATCAACAAGCTTGTTGAAAAAAATATCCACTTTTGATATAATTTTAGATAATGTAATAATGAATAACAAAGAATTAATACATGGCCCATTAGGCTCTAAAATTGCAGAAATAGAATATGGTATACTAGATAGGGAAATTTTAGATGCAATACATTATCATACAATAGGAAGAGTTAATATGACACTTTTAGATAAAATTATTTATATAGCAGATTATATAGAAGTCAAAAGAAATTTTCCCGGTCTTGAAGAAATTAGGACTATGGCATTTGAAGATTTGGATAGTAGTATATTAATGGCCATGGATAATACAATATTATATTTAATAGAACTCAATAAACTTATCCATCCCAATACATTAGAGGCAAGAAATTATTTACTAGAGAAAAGGTGTAAATAATAAATAAGTAATTACACATAAAAGGAGGTGTATTTTTGAGAGAAGTAGAAAATAAGTTAGAAATTATTAAAAAAGCTTGTGAAGATAAAAAAGGTTTAGACATGAAGGTTTTAAATATTGCTAATATGACGGCTATAGCTGACTATTTTGTTATAGTAAGTGGAAATTCATCTAATCAAGTAATGAGTATAGCAGATGAAATAGAAAATAAAATGGCTCTTGCAGGATTTGAAAAAACCAGTAGAGAAGGTTATAATAGTGCTAGATGGATACTTTTAGATTTTGGCGATATTATAGCACATGTTTTCCATAAAGAGGAAAGAGATTACTACAAATTAGATAGACTATGGTCAGATTCTAAAGAAAGAGAAAATTTAAAGGAGATGGAATAATGTCATTAGAATTATTAGCTACAGACAAAGCACCAGGAGCAGTAGGTCCATATTCACAAGGAGTAAAAGCAGGAAATATGGTATTTACATCAGGCCAGCTACCATTTATTGTAGAAACTGGTGAATTATTAACAGGTGATATTCAAGCAGAAACAAGATTAGCTCTAGAACATGTGAAGTCAGTACTTAGTGCAGGTGGAGCTACACTTGAAGATGTAGTTAAAGTTACAGTTTTTGTGGCAGATATGAATAACTTTTCTTTAATTAATGAAGTATATGCAGAATTCTTCACTAACCACAAACCAGCTAGAAGCCTAGTTGAAGTATCAAAATTACCTAAGGGTGGAAATATTGAAATAGAAGCAATTGCAATTACAAAGTAAATAAAACAAAACCTGGTCAAAGACCAGGTTATTTTATTGGATAAGAGTAAATACTTCTTTCTCTTCTCCTTTTTACTCTTCGTTTTCTTTTTGTGGATAAGGACATTATCCTTATAGCAATTAATAATGCAAAAACACCTATATACCAATGCTGAAAAATTATTTTAGTTAAAGTTGGTTTTGGAATCTGATTTACCTCTGCGGTTGAAATAATATTTGAGCTTCCTAGCAGTTTTCCATTTAAATAATATTCGCTTCTTCCAAGTATGGTCCCTATAGATAGTGGTAATGAAAGGTCTTGGTTAATTATAGTTTTCTTCTCAATTTTGTTTATGTTTTCTTTAAGAATAGGATAAGAAAAGTCCTTATCTAATACTCCAGCCACAAAAGGCAATGTGGCATCTTGTAATTCAAAATTACCCATAAACTCATTTGCGTGGCCTAATAAAGCATTTTGAAAATTATCAAGTCCATAATTAATTAATCTATGAGTATCGGCATAAACTTCTTTACCATTAGCTTTTAAAACAACTGTAAGAAATCTTCTATTATCTTTTTCAGTTACTGTTATCAAGCAATTTTGGGCTTGGGGAGTGTATCCTGTTTTCCCGCCTAATACACCATCTAATTTAATTGGTATAGTTCTACCTTCATAGTTAATATTTTCATTACCTAATATGAACATATTTGTAGATCTTAGAGTACGGGATTCTGTTTTCTTATTGGTTGGACCTATTACATAAGTAGGTTTAATTACAATACTTCTAAATAACTCATTCTCCATTGCATATTTTCCTATAAGTGCTAGGTCATAAGCAGTAGAGACATGCTCTTCATTGTGAAGACCATTAGGATTAACAAAATTAGTATTTAATGCACCTAATTCTACAGCCTTTTCATTCATCAACGTTATAAAACCCTCTACAGAGCCTGAAATATGTTTACCAATAGCTAAGGCTGCATCATTGGCTGATTGGATTAATAAGGCGTGCAATAGGTCTTCTAAAGTCATTTCCTCATCATAATCTAAGGCTATGTGACTTCCTTTAGTAAGATGTATAACTTCTTCATCAACTGTTATTACATCATTTAAATTTCCTAATTCTATAGCTAAAATTGCTGTCATAGTTTTAGTTGTACTAGCTGGATAAAGTTTTAAATGAGAGTTTTTCTCATAAAGTATTTCTAGAGTATCATAGTCCATCAATATAGCACTTTCTGCATCGAGATTTAATTCCTGTGCAAATGAAAAGGAGTATGTAGATAGCAAGATAATTACTATAATTATGGAAATACACTTCTTCAATAAATTCACCACCTTTTTCTAATAATACTATTATAGCAGAAAATAGGATTAATTTTAAGTAAAATATAAATAATTTGATTTTAAAGAAGGAAATTAGGATTTTATAGAGAATATACCATGATAGACAATGACGCCTTTGTTTTTACATTTGAATTATCAATCAAAGGAGGATAAATTATGGATTACTTTACAAAGAGAGAACGAATAGTCATATTAGCAGTTGTTTTTATTGTTATATCTGTGGTAGTATTTAAAATGGGTTTTAAAGAATTAAAACAAAATAAAAATCAACCTCTTAATTTTGTAAATTCATATGCTGTAGATGAAGAAGAAGATGAACCTAATGAAGAAAATTCAACTATAATGGTACATATTAGTGGACAAGTATATAAACCTGGTATAGTTGAGATGGATTTGGGTAAAAGACTAATTGACGCAATTAAAGCAGCAGGAGGATTAATGAAAGAAGCTGATTTAGATAGAATCAACTTAGCTAAAAAACTAGTGGATGAAGAAAAGATTTATATTCCAAAAGTTGGTGAAGAATTAAATAATGATATAATAGATGTACAAGTTACTAGTGTTTCAACTAGTTCTGATTCTAATGGTAAAATAAATATAAATAAGTGTAGTCAAATAGATTTAGAATCACTACCAGGTATTGGACCAGTACTAGCAGAAAGAATAATAGACTATAGAAATTCTAATGCTTTTAAAACTATAGAAGAGTTAAAAGAAGTTTCTGGTATTGGTGATAAAAAGTATGAAGCATTAAAAGATCTAATTACGGTAAAATAAGGAGAGATAATTATGGACAAAAGATTAACAGAACTTACAAAAACTTCTGGGTGAGCGGCTAAAATCGGGCCCGATATATTGGCACAAGTTTTGTGTCACTTACCTAAAGCAATTGATGATAATTTAATAGTTGGATTGGAAACATCTGATGATGCAGCTGTTTATAAAATAAATGATGATTTAGCTTTAATTCAAACTTTGGATTTCTTTACACCAGTGGTGGATGATCCCTATACATTTGGACAAATTGCAGCCACAAACTCGCTAAGTGATGTATACGCCATGGGCGGAGAACCAAAATTAGCAATGAATATAGTATGTTTCCCAAATTGTCTTGAGCCATCTGTATTGGCTGAAATCCTAAAGGGTGGTTATGATAAAGTAATGGAAGCAGGAGCATTACTTGTTGGAGGACATAGTGTTGTAGATGATGAACCAAAATATGGATTATCTGTATCGGGATTTGTACATCCAGACCATGTTTATACTAATTCTAATTCTAAAGCAGGTGATGTTATAATATTAACAAAACAACTTGGACTAGGCATAATAAATACAGCTATAAAGGGACAATTAGTTGATAAGGCTGCATATGATGAAGCAGTATTAGTTATGACAACACTTAATAAATTTGGAAAAGAAGCCATAGATAAAGTAGGCGGTGCAAATAGCGTTACTGATGTCACGGGTTTTGGACTATTAGGCCACGCTTTAGAGATGGCAGTTGGAGGGCAGGTTACTATAAAAATTAATTATAAGACTATACCCCTAATTGCAAATACTTTAGAATACGCTAATATGGGATTAATTCCTGCTGGAAGCTATAGTAACAAGAACTATATAGGTGACCAGGTTAGATTTATCAATGATATTCCTGAAAACATGAAGGATGTTTTATATGATCCACAAACTTCTGGGGGGTTATTAATAGCTATTCCAAAAGAAAAAGCAGATCAAATTTTAAAGGAATTAGAAAACTCCCCAACAAAATATGCTATAATTGGAGAAGTGGTTGAAAAAGAGGAACATTATTTATTGGTAGAATAATTTATGAGGAAGGGATATTATGAAGGAGAGAAATTTATTTACTCTAATACCAAAAGTAGATGAATTATTGAATGATAAAGATATAAAAGAATTATTAAATATAATGCCAAGAAAGATAATTATAGATACCATAAGGGAAGAAATAGATAATCTGAGGTATATTATAAAAAAAGATAATATTAAAGAAGAAGAAATTACTTTGATTATAGATAAATTGCCAAATAATATAAAGTTAAAAGCTATAGAAAAGAATAGTTATAGTCTGAAGAGAGTTGTTAATGCTACGGGAACAGTAATTCATACAAATTTAGGAAGGTCTCTTATGAATGAAGAGATTTTTAATAATATGAAAGAAATCGCTTTAAATTATTCTAATTTGGAATATGATTTAGAAACTGGTAATAGAGGATCCAGGTACGCCCATGTTGAAGAAATTATCCAGGAATTAATTGGTGGAGAAGCTTCCATGGTGGTTAATAATAACGCAGCAGCAGTTCTATTGGCATTATCCGCTATGGTAAAAGATAAGGAAGTTATAGTTTCAAGAGGTGAATTAATTGAAATAGGAGGCTCCTTTAGAATACCAGATGTACTAGAACAAAGTGGTGCCAAACTTGTATCAGTTGGAAGTACAAATAAGACTCACTTATACGATTACGAAGATGCAATAAGTGAGAATACTGGAGCTTTGCTAAAAGTTCATACATCCAACTATAGAATACTAGGCTTTACATCAGCTGTAGATTCAGCAGAATTATATGAATTAAAGGAAAAATACCATATACCATTAATTGAGGATTTAGGAAGTGGAGTTTTAATTGACCTTTCTTCTTACGGACTTGAGCATGAGCCAACTATAGGAGAATCTTTAGCTAAAGGTGTAGATGTAGTTACATTTAGTGGAGATAAACTACTAGGTGGTCCTCAAGCGGGAATAATTATAGGTAAAAAGGAATATATAGATAAAATGAAAAAACACCCATTGACCAGAGCATTTAGAGTGGATAAGTTTACTATATCTGCCTTAGAAACAACATTAAAGTATTATTTAGATGAAAAAAGGGCCATAGAGAATATTCCTACTCTTAA
>CAZAGS010000009.1:0-3340 GCA_964484955.1 uncultured Tissierellaceae bacterium | reverse complement strand
CTTTATAAGGATAAGATCTATTTAGATCTAAGAACTATCAAAGAAGAAGACTTTGATATTATAGTTAATGGTATCATAGATGGATTACAGAGTTTAAAGGAGTTGCAGTAAATGAAACATATTATTATTGGTACAGCTGGTCATATAGACCATGGTAAGACAACATTAATAAGAGCCATAACTGGAAGAAATACTGATAGGCTAAAAGAAGAACAAGATAGAGGGATATCTATTGAACTTGGTTTCACTTATTTTGACTTACCTAGTGGACAAAGAGCTGGTATTATAGATGTGCCTGGCCATGAAAAATTTATTAAATCTATGCTAGCAGGTGTAATAGGTATAGATATAGTATTGTTAGTAGTGGCAGCAGATGAAGGTATAATGCCTCAAACTCTTGAACATTTAGCCATATTAGACCTTTTAGGTATCAAGAAGGGTTTTGTAGTACTTACTAAAAGTGATTTAGTAGATGAGGAATGGATTGAATTAGTAGAAGAAGAAATAAAGGAAGAGTTAGAGAATACCTTTTTAGAAAATAGCCCAATAATAAGGGTTTCATCTACTAAAGGAACAGGTATTAGTGATGTTACAGAATTAGTAGACAAGTATACATTAGATTTAGATGAAAAAGATCAAAATGATATGCCAAGGTTGCCTGTAGATAGAGTATTTAGCATTTCAGGATTTGGTACTATAGTAACTGGAACATTACTTTCAGGCCAGTTTAAAGTTGGTGAAGAGATACAAATTTATCCTGGAGATAAAAAAGCTAGGATTCGTAGCCTTCAAGTTCATGATAATGATGTTGAAATTGCATATGGTGGACAAAGAGTAGCTGCAAATTTAGCTGGTACAAAAAAAGAAGATATACAAAGAGGTAGTATGATAGCGCCAATCAATGCAATGGTTGAAACAATGATGCTCGATGTAAAGGTAAAACTATTAAAGTCTTTGGACCGTGAAATTGAAAATAGAACCAGATTAAAATTATACTTAGGTACAAAAGAAGTATTATGTAGAATAGTATTATTGGATAGAGAAATATTAAATCCAGGGGAAGAAGCTTATGCCCAATTAAGGCTAGAAGAACAAGTTGTTGCAAAAAGAGGAGATAAATTTATCTTAAGGTTTTACTCCCCTATGTTTACAATTGGAGGGGGAGAAATCTTAGAGTCTAATCCTGTAAAGAGAAAGAGATTCGATGAAGTGACTTTAAGAGAATTGGAAATTAAAGAATATGGTGATACAAAAGATATAATCGAAAATATAATTGAAGAAAAAAGTAAAAACTTTCCTTCAATTAGAGAACTATCATCATCAACTTCTATGTTAGAAGAAAATCTTAAAAGAGAAATAGAGCAATTATCAATAGAGGGTAAAGTAATAATTTACCCACTAACGAAGGAATTATATCCTATTCATATAAATTATTTTAATCATATTAGATTTAAGATTACTGAAGAATTAGAAAATTATCATAAGATGTACCCCCTAAGAATTGGTATGTCTATGGAAGAAATTAGAAACAAGCATTTAAAAAATGCTAAACCTAAGCTAGCAGAAAAATTTATAGAAATGCTAATCGAACGTGGTGATTTAAATCAGGTATTGGAAAATATCAAACTAAGTAATTTTGAAATTAAATATAGCTTAGAACAAACCAAGATTAAAGAAGACTTAGTAAAACTATTAGAATCCAGCTTGTTTTTACCACCTAAAAAGGAAGAATTAGCTCAATTGCTAGAATTAAACAAAAGTGATTTGGATGAGGTTTTTAATAGCTTATTTATTAATGGTGAGATAATTAAAATCAATGATGACTTATTTATTTTAAACAATACCCTAAATATAGGGATAGAGAAGATAAAACAATTTATAAAAACCAATAAAACAATTAGTATTGCCCAATGTAGGGATTTATTAAATACAAATAGAAAAATAGCATTAGAACTTATGGAATATTTAGATGGTATAAAGCTAACAAAACGAGATGGAGAAACTAGAACTCTAATAAGTAATTAAGGATTTTGAGGTGATTTAGTGGGATTAAGAACATTAATTATAGATAGCGATAAGTCTTTCGCAAATGGTTTGAAATATGACTTAGAACAAGATAAATATTTAATTGAAATCATAGGCCAGGGAAAAGGGGTCATTGAGACAATTAAGAAGAAAGAATATGATCTCATATTATTAGATTTAGAACTAGCAGATATAAATGGATTGACTATATGCAAAGAAATTAGACTTCAGTCCTCAGTTCCAATCATTATTTTGACAAAAAAAGATGAAGATTTCAACAAGATATTAGCATTAGAATATGGTGCTGATGATTATATGGTAAAACCATTTAATATATTAGAATTGAAAGCTAGAATTAAAGCTATTTTAAGAAGAGTGAATTATTCCCAAGGTGACGTAGATCCACATATAATAGAAATTAATGACTTTATTATAAATACTTTAACTAGAAAGATAAGTAGGCAATCTGAAGATATTAATTTAACTGGAAAAGAGTTTGATTTATTTTATGCATTAATTACAAATCCAGGTAAGATTTTTACCAGAGAAAGACTATTAGAACTGGTTTGGGGCTATGCATACTTTGGCGATTTACGTACTGTAGACGTTCATATAAGAAGAATAAGAGAAAAGATAGAAAATGATACTAAGGATGCACAATATATAATGACTAAATGGGGGGAAGGATATTATTTTACTAATAGTATATAGTTGGTAAAATAATATCCTTACAACTATATTATTAAAAGCTCAATAGCTTCTCCCTGGTAGAGTGAAAGCAGGGTAAGACATTTAATTGTTGAAATTTGGGATTAAATGATATATAATATATTAAATAACTCATTACTGCCGATAATAGCAAACTTGTCGTAAGGCAAGGACGCAAAGCCACGGGTCTTTAACTTTGAAAGATAGCCGGGTTGCCGAAGAGTATGGTATTCTTCAAATTCACTGTATGCCATTGCATACAGATTTTTCTGGCAAATGAGAAAAAAGGAGGATGCAAAATGAAAAAAGGTATTTGTACTATTTTGTCCATTGTATTAATATTTGGATTATTTGTACCGTCATCATTTGCCGAGACTGATAAAGATTATAAAAAAATTGTTGCTGAAGTAGAAAAAACAAACGAAGAAATTGAAGAACTTATACAAGAAGCTATTGAAGATGTTGAGGAAGTCTTAAGCAGCAATAAAGACAATAATAAAATTGAGAGAGAAATTAATAAAATAATTGAAAAATTGGTTAAAGAAACCGATAAGATAGCAGGTAAAATGATTAAGCAAGCAGCAAAAGTTGGTATAACAGTTATTTG
>CAZAGS010000008.1:0-40368 GCA_964484955.1 uncultured Tissierellaceae bacterium | reverse complement strand
TAGTAAAAGAAGTACAACCAGTCGATATGTTTCCACACACAGCTCACGTTGAGTGTATTGCGTTGATAGAGAAGGAATAGGTTGGAATAGCAGGGTTGTAGGGGATAGCTTTGCTGTCCCGTTTGTGTTTTGTATTCCCTTGGGCTGAGGCTTGAGGGAATTTTTGCTAGGGGGGTCTATTCTGTACGCAAAAGTAGAACTACTACCTGCAAAAGATAGAGTTTGACATCAATTGCATCCATAATATATAAACAACAATATTGATACAACTCAAATCTTTTGATTCCAAGATGTTTAATTTTGCCTAGTGATAAAGTTAATAAATAATAATGAGCATTTAACACGTTTTATGCCAAATTGTGTAGACGGGTGTGCAGGTTTCTGTTAGGTGTGTGAATCTTTTAGCGATTGAGATAGATCTTGATAGAAATTAATAAATAGATTTGATACAATGAAAGATACAATATTTGATCTACTAATAGTTTAGGGGGAGGAATTATGGATTGGAAAAGAATAAAGAAGATAGATGCTCATGTACATATTTTACCTGAAGAAAGAAGACGAGGTTTTATTAAATATCAAGGAGAAGACTCAACTTGAGCTAGGGCTGAAGTATCTCAATATATAGATTATATGGATGAATATAATATAGTAAAGGCAATATTACAACCTACTAATGATCCATATATGTATTTCCCAGCTAGAAAGACAAATGAATACTTTGCTGAAGTAATAAATAAATATCCAGGTAGATTTATAGCATTTGCAGATATTAATTCTAATGGTTCATATATTTTAGATGAAGCTCCTAAGGAACTTGAATACGCAATTAAAGAATTAGGTTTAAGCGGTCTAAAAATCCATCCAAGTAATATGAACATAGATGCAGATGATCTTAGATTAGTTCCAGTTTTAAGAAAGGCTGCAGAGCTAAAGGTTCCCGTTATGTATCATTCAAATCCATGTCTTACAGGATTTCATGATACTTGCTCTCCAGATAAAATAAATAAAATGATAAAAGTTTTCCCAGATATAGAATTCATAACTGCTCATATGGGTGGGATGAAATATTTAGATGCTTGGTCTGGATGTACTTGGGTTGATATTTCATTTGTATTACCTGAATTAGTACAATTATATGGACTAGAGCAAACAAATAGAATTCTGAGGATGTTTGGACCAGAGAGGCTTATATTTGGAACTGACTTCCCTGAAAGGAATTATGAAATATATTGTTCTATACTAGACCAAATGGATTTTACAGATGATGAAAAGAAAAAAATTGCTTTTGATAACATTAATAAGATTGTAAAAATAAAAGATTATGAATGAAAATATAAAAGGGTATAGTAAAGTTATCTATAGTAAGTTGAATGAATGTCACATTTATTATAGTAACTCAATATTTAGAAAGATCTTACTTAAAAAAAGTAAGATAAGAACATGACAATGGAGTGATTTAATGTTTTTAGAAACAGAAAGAATTATTTTGCGAAAATTTGAGGAAAAGGATTTTGCTGATTTTTGTGATTATGCCATGGATGATGAAATGAGTAGAATGATGGGTAGAAGGTTATTAAAAACAGAAGAAGATGCTCAGTGGAACTTTGGTTGGCTTAAAGATAAAGAAGAAAGGTGCTATGGATTAGTATATAGGGAAACAGGTAGAATCATCGGCAATATTACGATTTGTAATGTACCAATAGAACTTTTAGAATTAGAACAATTAAAAGATAAGGTTGGGAAAAGTCTTTCTTTCTCAATTTCAGAAGACTATCAGCGTAGAGGATTAATGCTAGAAGTATTAAATACTGTCATTAAACACTTATTTGATATAGAGAATATTGATTATATTCAATGTAGTCATTTTTCTTTCAATATTGCTTCTGAAAGCTTACAAAAGAAATTAGGTTTTGAATATCTTAAGACTCAATATTATAACAGTGAAGGTATAAAGGTTATTTCTATTGCTAATATTCTTTGGAAAAACAATTATACAGTGGCATATCCGACTATGTTTAGGTCCGGTATAGTATATAATAGAGAAAACATTATGGATATAATTTATCTTCCGCATTGGGTAAATTTAAATAAAGAAGAAATGATTCTAAGTATAGAGTGGATTAGTGAAAAGTTAACTCTTATGTTTGGTGTAGAGGAATATGTAGATAAGATTTGTTATACTCCTAAAGATGGATATGAGGATGCATTTGCTAATTATAATAAAGAAAATAAATCAATTTTTATGAATCCAAAATATATTGAAAATAAGAACCTTTTGTGTATCTGGAACCTGATTCATGAGTTTCAACATGCAGTTCAAGAAAGGAATAAGAAACTTGTGGAAAAAGGAGAACTGAAATCGAATTATTTATATAATAGCCTAAACTATTATTTTATGTATGATGGTACAAGTTATCGGTTTGCCCAAGATCAAGAATTCATCTGTAAAATTAAAGGGACCAAAGAGTTTTGTTTGGAATTATATTTAAGAAATCCAGTAGAGGAAGATGCAAATAGAAAAGCTTATTCTGAATTAAAAAAACTTATACAAATAAACTTTGACAAGTTTGGACAAGACAATGAAAGCTTAATTGATTTAGAAAATATAAAAAACATGTTTCTTCCAGACTTTAAAATTATTACTGATGATATAGTAAATCATCTCATGGAAGAGTGCCAATCATTAGTAGAATTGGAATATCAATATCATATAGACAGTATTAATGAGGAAAACTATAAGATAAAAAAAGATAATATATATAGAACTATTGATATTTTACTAAACAAAAGGAAGGTATAAAAAATGAAGTATATGACTTTTAATAATTCATGTTCTTATGCAGGAGTAGCCAATTTACTTGAAGACTTTGAAATTGAAATTGAGGATTACGAGTTGGCAATTGAAATGAAATCACCTTATATTTTTAAGTATGATGAATATTTTAAAAAGTATATTTCAGGAGCTATGCTTCAAAATGAAAAATATTTTAATTATTATCTTAGAGCTAAAGACCTTAAATTTATAGAAAATAAGTTTGAGAAAGGAGAAGTACTTAATTACTTAAATAGCTTAAAAGAAAAGTCAATGATAGGTTTGATAATGGATAATGGAAGAGGTCATGGAGTTGTTTACTGTGGAGTCAAAGATGGTAAATATTTATTTTTAAATAATAAAAGAAAAGATTCAGCTGAAGTAAATTATTTCAATTATAGCAAAGAAGAATTAGAACAACGTCTTATGGAGACTACTTTTATTGGATACATAGTGAAGAAGCTTAAGAGTAGAAAAGAAAATACAGATCAGATTGAAGAAATTAAAGACTCTATAAGAGTTTTAGATGAATATAAATCTAGGATTATAGTTTTTTGTAAGAAAGAACAAAGTGTAGAAGCATTAAAAGATGCTATGGACTCTTATTTCAGGGCGTTATTTTTAGATGTTTATTCAATGATGCAAATAATAGGAGAAGAAGAATTAGTTTTAGCAATAGGGCAGATAAGAAAAGACTTCTTAGCCGCTATGAAACTTAATATACCGTTAAAGTTATCAAATTATATTTCAATGGAGGAATTTAAATCAGTAATAGAAAGATATAAAGACATAATAAAACTGCATATTTCTGAGTAATTTGATAAATAGGTTATTATTGTCTAATTAAATTAATGATCATGTGAATATTATTTCGCGAAACCTCCCTATTTTGCATATTAATATCTTACCCTTGCCCCAACCCACGTTGAGTGCATAGCGTTGATAGAGAAGGAATAGGTTGGAATAGCAGGGGTGAGAGGCTTCTTGAAAAATATGTAGGTGTGTTTTGTAGGTTAAAGTTAGTATGTGGAAACATATTTAGACCCCCAGGGATACTATTTGGCGAAAGGATATTATTAAGCAGAAATAAAACTATAAATAATAATTTTAAATTGGTTCTATTGATATCAACTTAATGTTATAATAATAGGTAAGATTACAAGGAACGGAGGAATAAATATATGGACGAAAAGATATTTAACTTGTTAGAGACAATGTATTCTGACTTAACTAATAGAATAGACAATATGGATAGAGAATTAAGAGATATGAAATCAGATATGGCAACTAAAGAGGATTTATCCAAAGTAGAACAAAAGCTGGTTGTAATTGAAGATAAAATGGATCAAAACCATAAAGTATTATATGATGGATATAAACTAACATATGAAAAATTAGGAGTTCTTGAAGAAAAAATAAATGAAGTTGATAAAAATGTAGAGAGACAAGATGTTGAAATTAGGTCTATTAAGAGCGTTAAGTAAATAATATGAAAATATATATTAGGGGATGGGAGCAAATGCTTACCATCCTCAATTATTTTCTTAATTAATTTAAGAAATGTGATGAATTACTTATAGGTATAATATATCATGAAATAAAGTGAATTTTCAAATTAATAAAGATATTAGTCGTGAATTACGAGAAGGTGGATTATGATTATAAAGTTACCTAATACATCATGTAACTGTTTAATAACTGTAGATATTAAACCATGGTTTTAAGGGGACAATAAGTTATGAAAATAAAAATCGAAAAGGGAAGTTTTGCAGAATTACAAATATTACATGATATACAATTAAAATCTTTTAAATCACTTTTAGAAATATATCAGGATTATGATATGAGCCCAGGGAACGAATTAATATAACAAATTATTAGAAGATACAATCAAGACTGTACTACTTATTGGCTAATAAAGTTTAATGAAAGAATGGTTGGTGGTGTAAGGGTCATAGCTGGTACTAATAGCACATATAGAGTTAGTCCTAATTTTATACTTCCATCGGAACAAGGCAAAGGAATTGCCCAAGAAGTATTTAGGTTACTTGAAGAATTTTATAATGATTCAAGATTGTGGACATTAGACACTATTTTAGAAGAAGAAGGAAATTGTCATTTATATGAAAAACTTGGCTATAAAAAAACTGGAAAATTTGAAAACATAAAAAAAGGCATGATAATTGTCTACTATGAAAAGATAATGGAGAAAGATTAAAGAAGTATATATCATGGGAGGAGTATAATGGTCTTAAAAAAGGAATTTAGAAAACTATGTATCTCAGACTTGGAACTGGTATTACAAATGAATAATGACTTTAGAAGTGGATTTATTTCAGCAGAAAATGCCAAACAATTTCTTTTAAATCCAATGAACTGGATTTTTACATGTATAGAAGAAAAACAAATTATTGGGTTTGCCTATGGGTATGAGTTAAACAGATTGGACGATAAAGGCAATATGTTATATATCCATGAAGTAGGTGTGCTTCCACGATATCAAAGACAAGGTATTGGTCTTGAAATTCTAACTGAGATAAAGAATTTATGTAGGATTAGACGTATTTGTAGGTTCTTTTTATTTACACAAAAACATAATGTTGCTGCCTGCGCATTATATGAAAAAGCTGGTGGTGAAAAGACGAGTAGTACGAAGAATGATGATGTTACCTATTTCTTTAATAAGTTTATTGATTTTAATAGTAGCAACAAGCTAAAATTTAATGGTACAGGTTATAAGAAGCTAATATAGATGAGTCTATTAATGTAAATAGACTATCTACAGATATGCGAAGCCTAAGAATGTTATCATAATAAAATTTGAAAGGGTGGGGTTATGGAGTATAAGGCAATCTTTTTTGACAGAGATGGTACTCTTACATATGGTAATAAAGAAAAAATGAAATGGTATAGGGATATTGTGGAAGAATGGTCAAACAGGAAGCTGGAGTTAGATTATGATAAAATGATGAGGTTATTTGATCTTGCCGGATATCCAAAAGAGGGACTTAAAAGTATAGAAGAAGAAAAGGAATTTTGGAAAAGATACTATGAGCAATTATTGAGAAATGAGGGTGTGCTTGATTCTATAGAAGAAAAAGCAGAGTTGTTGTTTACAGAACTTTGGTGCAATAATGACAGAGATTTATATGAAGAAGTAATTGAAGTAATGGAGTACTTTAAGAAAAGAGGTTATAAAATTGGAGTAATAAGTGATACATCACCATCCCTTCAAATTACTTTGGAGAACTTGGGGTTAGCCAAGTATATAGATAGCTATATCTGTAGTGATTTGGTTGGTGCGATGAAACCAGATCCAGTAATCTATAATGCTGCATTGGAGTCGATAAATGTGTTACCTGAAGAAAGTCTTTATGTTGATGACTATGATATTGAGGCTGATGGAGCAAGAGATTTAGGAATCACATCCTTCCATATTGATAGAAATGGAGATAGGGATAAGGAATGGAAAATTAAATCATTAAAAGAAATTATTGATTTTGTAGAGAAAGGATTGAAATAAACTTTTTTGAAAGTTGTATTTTATTAATATTATTGAATATATTAGCTAAACTTATGCCTAATAAAATACTGTTTTACTGGTTAGTATGTAGTTATATTTTAGAAGAATGGAGAATTATATAACAACCCTTTGGCAGGAGTAAGATTCAGGTGATGATTTTTTAAATGGCCTTAAGAGCACAGGGGCTAGGGGGTACTATTTCGCAAAACCTCCCTATTTTGCATATTAATATCAACTCTATGCCCCAACCCATGTTGAAGTCTTAACCCTGCTTACAAGGAGTGAAACAAGTTGTAAGTAGAGGTACGTCTCATGTCAGGAATGTCCAAGAACACGACTGTAGGGAGATATGATTAGTAACATTCTAGGGCTGTGTGTGTAGTCTTGAGGGAGAAGGGCTGGTGTTTTATTATTAATTATTATATAGTTGTAGAATAAACTAATTTATATGCTTTTAAACAAGGGGGTTGTGATTACATTTGGTGGTTCAGATGGTAGTACAAATCCACATCTGGCAAATTACCTTTCAAGTGATGGATATGAGGTTGTAGCAGTATATTTCTTTGGTCAAAGATATTTTGAAATTAATTATTTCTTTTCTAATTGTGTTAGGAGTAACTTATAATATATATATCTTACCAAAACTATTATCTTATGGTGGTTCATGGAAGACAGCTTTTGTTTGGAGCCCAATTAGTATTAAAGTAGCGGTATATTCATTATATATAGCAATTTGGATTATTTACTTATATTTTGTGCTTACAATGTTTTTAAAATTGAGTTCCAAAGAAAGGTTAAGAAAGTGAACTATCTATTACACATAGCCTAACTATGGTAGATTCTTAGTAAATCCTTTTAACATATTTCTACAAGAAGTTATAAATATAGATAAACTAAGAATAGCTTATAAAATAATCATAAAATCCATATATTATGTGGAGTCATCAATGTTTTTGTTGAAATAGATTACCCCTCACTACAATTGGGTAAAGAGCTATTAATTGCACTTAATGTCAAATAATAACTCAAGTCAGAAATAATAAAAATTATTATTTTGAATAATAGTTAGGGGGAAAATTTATGATAACAAAGAAAGAGAAGACTCAAAACTTTACAATTTTACATTCTAATGATATGCATGGAGATTTTCTAGCTGAGGTCAGAGAGGGTAGTGGTCATCTAATAGGTGGACTTGCTCTTCTTTCAGGGTATTTAAACAAGGTTAGAGAAGAAGAGGAACATGTTATTTACGTAATTGCAGGAGACATGGTCCAAGGCTCTTTAATAGATTCTGAATACAAAGGTGTATCTACAATAGAAATAATGAATTATCTTTCTCCTGATGTAGTTACTCTTGGAAACCATGAACTTGATTATGGGCTTCCACACCTCTTATTTCTAGAAAAGATGGCAAACTTCCCAGTTGTAAATGCCAATCTCTATATAAAACAGTATGGAAAAAGATTAATGACTCCATACTTTATAACTACCATAGGAGGATTCAATATTTTATTTATTGGAATTATAACAGAGAAGGTAATGGATTCACTTTCTCTAGACCAATTAATTGGAACCTTTGTTTCTATTGAAGAAGCATCTGATGAAATAGGAAAAATCTGCAATGCCTATAAGAATGAAGATATCGATTTAACAATTGCACTTACTCATATTGGATTTGAATCAGATATTGAATTGGCAAAAATGCTAAATCCGGAATGGGGAGTGGATATGATTATAGGTGGGCATTCTCATACTATTTTAGATCAACCATATGAAGTGAATAATATCCTAATTGCACAGGCAGGCACTGGTACAGATCAGATAGGAAGGTTTGATATTGTAGTAGCTGATGAAACCAACTCAATCATTGAATGGAAGTGGGAATTAGTTCCTATAAATACTGAAACTGCAAAAGTTGACACATATCTGGAGAGCTTTATAAATAATTATCAGGATAAGGTTGATGAAAAATATAATGCAATTGTAACACGTTTTTCAGAAAAGCTTATTCATCCAGAGAGAGAAGTGGAAACTACACTAGGTAATATGATTGCTGATGGTTTAGCTGACATGTCTGAGACTGATGTGATTCTTATTGGATCAGGTTCTATTCGGGGTACAGAGCTGGGGCCAGTAGTAACCCTAGGTTCATTAAAAGAATGTTTTCCATATGAAGATAGTCTAACCAAGTTTTCTATCAACGGTAAGCAACTTAAGAAGATGTTTTCTCATATTTTACGAATGGAAAATAGGAATGGTGAAGGTGAGTGCTTCCAGGTAAATAGTAAGGTTAGAGCTGTGTACTCTGATTCGGAATCAAAACTAGTATCTCTTACTGTAGATGATCTTCCAGTAATTGACATCCAAAAATATACTATTACTTTGCAAGCTTATCACGTTGCCAACTCAAAGGCTAATCTTGATCTATCAGAGGAGGAGCTTACAGCCTTAGGAAGTCCTAAAGTAGTAACTACCTCAACTTACCAGATCTTGGAAGAATGGCTAAGACATCATCAAAATATAACAAGAAAAATTGAAGGACGCATTGTTTTTGTAGATTAAGTAAATTAAATATAAGCATTAAATTTAAAGAGACATTCATAGCTTGTTGTTATGAATGTTTTTTTGTTAAAAAGTTTAAAAGCTTTAACTATTGACCTAAGTGATGTATAATATATATAAGGAGCTAATGTTTAATGTGGGGTGATTACTTATATGGAGATCCAGGTTAAATTATTCGCCAACTTTAGGGACGGTAGATGGAAAAACAAAAATTTAAGCTTTAATCAAGAAGTAGATATAAGACATATATTAGGACAACTTCAGATCAAAGAGGAAGAACTTGGAATAGCTTTGATAAACGGTGCATATAGTAAAGTTGATAGTGTTTTGAAAGACAAAGATGTTTTAGCTCTTTTCCCTCCCATTGGTGGAGGCTAAAGTCAAAATATAGATTTGTATAATAAAAAAGAATATAGATCTCGATTCATAATTGACCTACGGGCCTTTATGAACGATAGGGTATAAAAAGTAATTTTTATGCCTGCCATTGTGCAAAGAGATTATTGTTCACCATAAATTTGGTGTGCAATAATCTTTTTTATTATTTTAATTATCAACAAAATAATTAAAGGGGGTGAATCTGGAACCGAAAAAGGTGTCCAGAGAAAAATGGCTAAAGGAATTGTAATTTCTCCAGAAAAATGTATAGGTTGTAGGACTTGTGAACTTGCTTGTTCATTCATAAAACATGATTCTTTTAATCCAAAGGATTCAGCAATCTCAGTATTGCCTTATGATGAAGTAGGATTACAAGTTCCTATGACATGTCTACAATGTGATAATCCTTATTGTATGACAGTCTGTGCTGTAGATGCAATTACAAAGGATGCAAAGACAGGTGTAGTAAAGGTTGATCATGAAAAGTGTATTGGATGTAAAATGTGTGTAAGTGCTTGCCCATTTGGGAATATGACCTACAGTTTTAGACTAAGAGAGGTTGTAAAATGTGATTTATGTGAAGGGATTCCTCAATGTGTGGCCTTTTGTCCTAATGATGCAATAGAATACAAAGAACTGGATGGAAGATTGAACAAAAGAAAGAATATAACAGATCTATTTAGCGATGTATTTGGGGAGGTGGCTAAATAATGAATGGTTGGATGGGAAATCTAATTAGAGTAAATTTAAGTGATAAAACTATAAAGATAGAAAAGCTCAATATGGAAGATGCCAATCTGTATCTAGGGGGCAGGGGTTTAGCTTCTAAATATCTATATGATGAGATAGACCCAACAATTGATCCTTTGAGTCCAGAAAATAAATTGATTTTTATGGCAGGGCCTATGACGGGAACATTTGCAACATGTGCTGGAAGATTTAATGTTGTTGCAAAGGCACCATTAACTGGAACTATAGGGGCATCTAATTCAGGAGGCCATTTTGGTCCAGAATTAAAATTTGCTGGATACGATGGGATTATATTTGAAGGCAAATCAGAAGAACCAGTTTATTTAAATATTCATGATGATAAAATTGAATTAAAAGATGCAGCACATTTATGGGGTAAAGATGTATCTGAAACTACAGATACCCTTTTACTTGAAAATGAAGAGGATGCTAGGGTAGCATGTATTGGAGTTGCAGGAGAAAACCAAGTATTATTTGCAACAGTTATGAACGATAAGGATAGGGCTGCTGGTAGGTCAGGTCTTGGTGCTGTTATGGGTTCTAAAAATCTTAAGGCTGTAGTTGTCAGAGGTACAAATGGTATAAATGTAGCAAATAAGCATAAATTTATGATGGCTACAAAAGATGCTAGAGATAAATTATTAGAGCATCCGGTTACAGGCAAAGGTGGAGGCTTGGCTAGTTACGGTACTCAGGTATTAATGAACATATTAAATGAATCTCACTCTCTACCAACTAGGAACTGGAGAAACTCTTGGTTTGAAGATGGGGAAAGTATAAGTGGAGAGTTTTTAACAGATAACTTCTTAATTAGAAATAAAGCTTGTTTTGCATGTCCTATTGGCTGTGGAAGAGTTATAAAAATTGACCAAGGAGAACATAAAGGTATAGTTGCTGGACCAGAATATGAAGCTGCATGGGCATATGGTGCATCTTGTGGTGTAAATGATATGGAAGCTATAAATAATGCTAACCATATTTGTAACTTAGTAGGAATTGATCCTATTACTATGGGTGCTACAATTGCTTGTACTATGGAACTATATGAAATGGGCATTATTACAAAAGAAGAACTTGGTGGAGAATTAAAATTTGGTGATGCAGATTCTATAATATCATGGACTAAGAAAACAGCTAATAGAGAAGGATTTGGAGATATCATGGCCTTAGGTTCCTATAGGTTAGCTGATAAGTATGGATATCCAGAAATATCTATGAGTGTTAAAAAGCAAGAAATGCCTGCCTATGATGGTAGAGCAATTCAAGGTATGGCTTTATCTTATGCAACTAGTAATCGGGGTGGTTGCCATGTAAGAGGTTATTTAACCTCACCTGAAGTTCTAGGAATACCTATAAAAACTGATCCTCTTGAAACAGAAGGAAAAGCTGGATTGTTGAAATTATTCCAAGACTTAACTGGTCTAGTAGATTCATCAGATATATGCTTATTCACTACATTTGCTATAGGCTTGCCTGAAATATCAAATATGCTTAGGAATACTATAGGTGTAGATATTCCAGATGAAGAATTTCTTAAAGTTGGAGAGCGAATTTGGAATTTGGAAAGGATGTTTAATTTAGAAGCAGGATTTACTCAGGAAGATGACACATTACCTCCTAGATTATTAGAAGAAGCTTTAACTAGTGGGCCTGCAAAGGGTAAAGTAGCTGAGTTGGCTTTAATGCTAGAAGAATATTATGAGCTAAGAGGTTGGGACAAAGAAGGTATCCCTATGGATGAAAAATTAGCAGAGCTTTCTATAAATAAGAAGCTTGCAGTTTCAAGCTACTAAATATAAATATAGAACATCCATTAATAAAATAATGGATGTTCTAACTAATGTGAAGGTGATAAATATGGCTATAAAAATAAATAATGACTATAGTAGCTCAATTGAAATAATTAATAAGTATCCAAGGGAACATAGATATACTTTACCTATACTCCAGGATATTCAAAGGGAATATGGCTTTGTTCCAAGGGATGCTATGGTCTTAATCTCCCAACATTTAGATTTACCTATCAGTAATGTATATAGTATGGCTACCTTTTATAAGGCATTAAGTTTAAAACCTAAGGGCAAATATACTATAAAAATATGTGACGGTACTGCCTGCCATATAAGAGGTTCACAAACCATAAAAGAGGAACTAGAGAAAATCTTGAATATCTTCTCTGGTGAAACTACAGAGGATGGTTTATTTTCAATAGAAACTGTAAATTGTATAGGTGCTTGTGCACTTGCCCCTGTTATGTTGATAAATGGAAAATATTATGGTAGTCTAACAAAGAAAAAAGCTGAAGACATAATAGAAAAACTTAGGAAGGGGGATATAGGTGACTGATTTTCATAATGAGAAAAGAAAAATATTGGTATGTTGCGGAACAGGTTGTTTAGCTAATGATAGCTACAAAGTATATGAAAAATTTAAAAGATTATTACATGATAATCCGGATATTACTATTGAACCCTCCATAAAGGCAACAGGCTGTAATGGCTTATGCGAGAAAGGACCTGTTGTAAAAATCCTTCCCGACAAAGTTTCTTACTTCAAGGTATCAGTCGATGATGTTGAACAAATAGTGGGACAAACAATATTAAAAGGTGAAATAATACAGAGATTATTATACTTTGATACAAATTCAAAAAAGAGAGTAGCATATCATAACGAGGCTTCATTTTATAAACACCAACATAAAATTGCCTTAAGAAACACTGGAGAAATAGATCCATTACACATAGAAGATTATTTGGAAAGGGATGGATATAGGGCCCTAGAGAAAGTTCTACTACAAATGTCTCCAGATGAAGTAATTAGTGAAATTGAAAATTCCACCTTAAGGGGTAGAGGTGGGGCGGGATTTCCTACTGGTGTTAAATGGAGAACCTGTTCGACTTATGATAACTTCCCCAAATATGTAGTGTGTAATGGTGATGAAGGGGATCCAGGAGCTTTTATGGATAGGAGTATAATGGAAGGAGACCCCCATACTGTAATTGAAGGTATGATTATTTGTGGATACGCAATTAACTCCAATAAAGGATTTCTATATATAAGAGACGAATATGAACTAGCAAGAAAAAATATGGAAGTGGCCATTGATAATGCTAGAAAATTTGGATATCTTGGCAAAAACATATTAGATACTTCATTTGAATTCGATTTGGAAATTGTAAGAGGTGGAGGAGCTTTTGTTTGTGGAGAATCTAGTGCTCTAATGGCATCTATTGAAGGAAATGTGGGAGAACCTAGAGCTAAATATATAAGAAGTGTAGAAAGAGGCTTATGGGACAAACCAACAGTTTTAAATAATGTTGAAACTTGGGCAAATATCCCTCCCATTATTTTGAAGGGAAGTAAATGGTTTAAAGAAATAGGTTCAGAAGGGAATGCAGGTACCAAGGTTTTTTCATTAGTTGGAAAAGTTAAAAATACAGGATTAGTAGAAATACCTATGGGAACTAGTTTGTCTGAACTTGTGTTTCTAATTGGTGGTGGAATAATTAAGGATAGACCATTTAAAGCTGTTCAAACTGGAGGACCTTCAGGTGGTTGTATTCCTAAGGAGAATATGGATATCCCTCTTGATTTTGAATCCTTAACCAATATAGGTTCAATGATGGGTTCAGGTGGGGTAATTGTAATGGATGATACTACTTGCATGGTAGATGTGGCAAGGTACTATATGGAGTTTTTGGCTGGAGAATCCTGTGGAAAATGTACTACTTGTAGAGATGGTATCGATATAATGCTTAAGATATTGAAAAACATAACATCTGGAATGGGACAATTAGAGGATGTAGATTTACTATTACAACTAAGTGAAACTATTAAAGGTGGTTCATTATGCGAATTAGGGAAAACTGCTCCTAATCCAGTATTGACTACTATTAAATATTTTAAAGATGAATATATAGATCATATAGTAAATAAAAAGTGTTCTGCAGGAGTCTGCAAAGAACTTACCACTTTTTATATTCATGCAGACCTTTGTATAGGCTGTGGAATCTGCAGCAAGAAATGTCCAGTAGAAGCTATATCTGGTATCTCTAAAGAACCATATTCTATAGACCAAAAGATATGTATTAAATGTGGTGATTGCTTCCTTGCATGTCCAACAAATGCTATTAAGATTGGTGGTGCAGATTTTGAATATTAAAATTGATGGGAAATATTATAAGGGCAAAGATGGAGAAACCTTGTTAGAATTAGCTAAACGTAATAAGATAAATATTCCCACTTTATGCTATAAGAAAGGATTTGAAGGACTAGGACGATGTAGATTATGTTTGGTTGAGGTCAGGGATAATGGAAAAACTAAAACAGTATCATCCTGTGTATATCCAATAAAAGAGGGTATAGAAGTCTTTACAGATACTGAGAAAATAAAAATGATGAGAAAGGATATTGTACTTCTCTTATTGCTCAGAACTCCAAATAATGAATATATAAATGAACTAGCAAAAGAATATAATGTTCAGCCACCTAGTGGATACTTAGATTTAGATAAGAAAGAAGATTGTATCCTTTGTGGATTATGTGTTAAGGCCTGTGAAAAATTAGGCACTAATGCTATATCATTTGTAAGTAGAGGAACAAGTAAAGCCGTATCCACCCCCTATGATGATGCTTCAAAGGATTGTATAGGTTGTGGAGCATGCGTAGAAGTTTGTCCTACAGATGCCATTAGTTTAATTGATGAAGATGGTAGGAGAAAAATTTGGAACAGAACCTTCGATCTTGTATCATGTGCAAGATGTGGAAAGTATTATACAACAAAAGAAGCTTTACAATTCATAGAGGATAAATTAGGTATAGAAAACCAAGTCCATATTTGTGAATCATGCAATAGAAGAATTATTGGTAATAAATTTTGTTTATAAAATTACTTAAAGAATTTTTAGTTCCATAAGAACCCCTAACAGTAAAAAGTTAGGGGTTTTGAATTAGAATTAATAAGACAACATATAAGGAATATGTTAGTATATATTTATAGTATGTAAGAAATAATATAGAATTTATTTTATTTACAAAACTCTGTAGATTTAAGTAAGTTATCATTAGCTATTATTGGGGTATTATTAATAGGGCTCATAACTGCAGGCTACTTTATAGATAACATTAGCAAAGCTAAAAGATTATTGAAGTACATAACTTATCTGGTGATTTTGGGAAGTTTAGTATTCTTTTTACCTTATTCATCATTATGGACTATCCTTATATTGGTTTTATCATTCCTAGGAGGAGTATATCTAGCTACATGGGGATATTATTATAAATTATATGGACCAGGGGAGATAAAGGTGAAAGCCATTGCCAAGGTATTAGTATTTTCAAATATACTTATGGTATTAATTAACGTAATATCTATAAATTTTTCTCCATTATTAGGATTAGGAATATCGATTTTATTTTTAATTTTATCCTTAATAGTTTTGGAAGGAACTCCTATTCAAAGTTATATAGAAGATAGTTGTCAAGTAACTAACAATATTCATAATATTAAACCAATAATTTTATTGTTTTTATTTATCGTAATTATAACTATAACTTCTGGCCTAATGTATACTGTAATAAATCCTGCATTTAGTCATCATAAGTTTCTAACTAGTTGGTATTGGGCTCTACCTTATATATTTGCAATATATGCATTAATGAAATCTCCAAATAAGATAAATAAATCTTATGTATTGTATTTTGCTATTACAATAATCGGTATATCATTTTTGTTGTTTTCAATTCTAGATAGAAGTTGGATAAGTTATATTATGATAAATACTCTAATGATGAGTGCTTTTGGAATCTGTGATCTTTTTTGGTGGAGTATTATTGGGGAGCTTCTAAATTATGTAGAAAATCCTTCAAAGTTGTTTGGCATGGGATTATCTGCAAATATACTAGGAATCCTTATAGGCAGTACATTAGGCTATGAATTTATAACTATAGATGATAAATTAGAACCATCTATAGTTGCCTTAATAATAATTTTTATTATTTTGATAATTTTACCTCTTCTATACAAATATTTATCATTAATTATTTATGAACATATATTTCTATTTCATTTTTATAAAGAGGAAGAACTTAATGAAAAGGTTCTAAATAGTCCAATAAAATACCCAGATTTAACAGATCGAGAGAATGAAATAGTTGATTTATTATTTACGGGAAGAACCTACAAAATGATTGCAGAAGAACTTTACTTAAGTGAAAATACTATTAAGACTCATATTAAAAACATATATTCAAAATATAATGTAAAAAGCAAGGCTGAATTAATAAAAACACTGCAAAAAAACTGACTAAATTCAAAAAACTAGTTGAGAAAAATATATATTGAAATTGGCATATAAAATCCCCTTGAATTTAGCTTTTATAATAAGGCCTAAATTAAAGGGGATTAAATATTACAATAATAAATTAACCAAAGACTCTAACTCTGAACTTAAGGTTTTTGCAAGGACAAAGTCTTTATCTTGTAAAGCAACAGATATCTTTCTTTCGACAGCTTTTTTCTTTTGGTCAATGTCTAAATAATTTTTATCGAAGTGTTTATCATAAATCATCTTTCTAAATTTCCTCATACTCATTTTTCTTATTGTTTTATCCTCAATGAGCAATACATAATCCATAGAGTTAATAATAGTATAAAAGTCATGAGAAATCATCAGAATTGAACCTTTATAATTTGCAATTGCTTGCTCAAGAGCTATTTGTGAATAGGTGTCTAAATGACTGGTAGGTTCATCCATTAACAGCATATTCGCCTTACTTGAAGAAATCATAGCTAATTGAAGTATATTTCTTTCTCCACCGGATAAAGATCCTATCTTTTGATTAATTATTGACTTAGAGAAGCCATGGTCTAAAAGACAAGATATTATATCTTCAGAAGTTTTAAAACCTGCTTGGAAGAACTCCTCAAGGATTGTATTAGAATCATTTAAAATTTCGCTTTGAAGTTGAGATAAATAAGCCACTCTAATATCTTTATCAAATTTAATAGACTTGTGATTATTATTAAGTATCGCTCGTAATAGTGTTGTTTTACCAGTGCCATTAGGACCGATAAGTACTACCTTGTCAGTAGATTTAATTTCAAAACTAACATTTTCTAAAACTACATCATCAAAAGCAACACTATAATCATCAACTTGCAAAGCAATAGTTTCCGCAATTTCATTTTCAGCTAGAAATTTTATCTTAGGTTGTTTAATATTTACAAATGGTGCTTTAATTCTACGGGCTTCTAATCTTTCATTAATTTTTAATCTTGCACTGGCAGCCTTGCCAATTGAGGAATTGGAATTGTTTTCTGCAGCAAATCTAAACTTTTCAATTAATGCATCATTTCTTTTAATTTCTTCACTGTCAATATGTGCTAACTCTTGTAATTCTATTTTACTTTGTAGCAATGAGAAATTATAATCCATGTAACTACCATCGAATTCTTGTATTTCCATATTCTCAATGTGCAGAATTTTATTAAAACAATGATTTAATAAATATCTATTATGGGTAATAATGAGCATTGTTCCTTTATATGAATTAATTAAGTTTTTAAGAGAGTTTAGATTTTCGAAATCTAGGAATACATCTGGTTCATCCATAATCATCAAGTCAGGGGTAGTTAACATTTCCTTAATTACTTGAATCAGTTTGAATTCACCACCACTAAGTTCAGAAACTTTCAAATCTCTATGCTTCATTAAATTCGTTAAGTTTAATTTCTTATTTATTTCCATCTCAAAATTATTACCACCTAGAGCCTCAAATGCATCAGAGCTTTCTTGGTATTTCTCTAGTAAACTTTCAATTTCTAAAGAAGTTTCCATTTCAGTACATATTGATTCTAACTGATTTTGTAGTTCAATACATTTACCACCTATATAGTTGAATACAGTAAGTTCTGTATCATCATCTAACTGAGAAAATTGACTTACATAACCAATTCTACAATTATCTCTTACTTCTACTGTTCCATCGTACATATACTTTTCTTGATCCATAATTATATCTATCAATGTACTTTTTCCACTGCCACTTACTCCTATAAATGCACAATGTTGTCCATTTTCTATTGTAAAAGAAATATTGTTAAATAGATCATTTAGTGGAAAGAAAAAGGATAAATTTTCAATTTTTATCATTTAATCACCTTTCTTTATCATATAAAAAAGAGCCTACAAATATAAGCCCTTACATACATTATTGTTTGAATATTAAGATTGTAGTATACCACCTTTTTGGATTGTCCACAATGTTTTATTTTACAAATTGACTTGAGAAATCATTATACAATTGCTATACTCAATCTATACTTATTGAATAGAAATCATTCTTGATGAAAGCAGGTGGAGAAGTGGTTAAAGAACATATAATAAAGAGCCTTAAAATAACTTTGGGAGTTGTGGTGGCCATGTTAATAGCACAGGCCTTAAGGATGGAATTTTCCAGTACTGTAGCAACTATTGTAATAGTTAGCATGTTGTCTGCAAAAAAACAATCCATAAAATTAGCCAGCACTCGTCTTTTAGCGGCTGTAGTATCTTTAGCTCTATCATCCTTATTATTTACTATTTTTGGATTTTCATTAGCTGTATTTGGATTATATATTCTTATATTTACTTTCTTAATGTATAGATTTGATACTAAAATTGCAATTGTATTAAATGTAGTATTGGTTATGCACATTTATTCCTTAAAGATGATATCTATTCCTATTTTACTAAATGAATTTGGGTTAATGTTTCTTGGAACCTTAGTAGCATTGATTTTTAATTCCTTTACCCTGGACATTGAGGATGAACTAATTGATTATCAAAAACAAGCGGAATTCTTATTTGATAGAATTTTTAAAAATATGGGTAATTGCTTGATTAATGAATGCCGAACTGATGAAATAAAAATACAATTAGAAGAACTTGATGCTGTTTTATCAAGAGGTAAGTCTAGGGCCTATAATTATATGAACAACTATTACATACAGGAGAACAATTATTATGTAGAATATTTTATAATGAGAAAACAACAATACTATACTATTAGAACAATGCAGAATTTTATTAATTTAAAGTTCTTAAAATATACAGAGGTAAAACTTCTTAAAGACTTTACTGACAACTTTGTTAACAATACGAATATATTAAATACTTGTGAATCTCAGATAGAAATACTAGAAAATATAAAATATCATTTTACTCATACTTCCGATCTTCCACCAAATCATGATCAACTTCAAAACAGAATTGCACTGCATCAGTATCTCTATTCATTGGAAGAGTTAGTAAAAGTTAAAATGCGATTTATAGAAAAACATGAGAAAAAAAGTGTGGAAGCTATTTCTTTGTAAACTATATTCTTTTGGAAAGAGATGATCCTATGACTAAATTATCAAAAGCACTAAGTGTATTATTAGCAATTATATTATTACTTATGGGTAAATCCTTAATCATAGATAAGAATATCTATCAAGGTGAAATACCTATACCTGTTCAGATTGATATTAAAGATATGAATGAGATTAGCCATATGGGAAAGTTAGGAGAAGTTTTAATAATTCCAAGGGCAGAGTATGAGATTTCTGGAGTTGTTAAATCAAAGAAAAAATATTCTGATTTTCCATCTCAAATTTCTGAATATGATTTTACAATTGCATGGGGAGACTTAAACAAAGAAGAAATAGATAACTTTATAAAATATTCACAAAGTGGTAGATGGTATTATTATAGATATGCAGCAGAATCCCCAGTCAGTGCAGATTATATATCTAAACATTCTGCAAATATTCATATAATACATAAAGATAAAGAAGTACTTAATATAATTAAAAATATTAATGAAGGTGATTTTATTAAATTAACAGGATTTCTTGTAGATGTAGATTTTGATAATGGAGAAAACAATCCAATTTGGAAAACCAGTAGAACGAGAAATGATACTGGTGATGGATCTTGCGAGATTTTATATGTGGAAGAAGTAAAGACTATTCATTAACTCTAGAGGCTAGCAATATATATGAATCTTATTGCTAGCCTTTTATTTTACTAAATATATTTAAAAACTCACTGTAATGGGATAAATGTGTTATCATGTAATGTAGTGATTACTATATAATATGATTAATATAAGGTAAATTAAGGTATTATATTTATAAACATACAATAAAAAGATATTATTTATATCAAAAGGAGAAATTATATTGTTTTTTGAGAATTTAGATTTAATCGAGCCAATAAAAAAGGCTCTTATGACTGAAGGATATACAAAGCCAACACCAATACAAACTAAGGCTATACCATCCCTTCTTAAAGGAAAAGACTTATTAGGCTGTGCTCAAACAGGTACAGGAAAAACAGCAGCCTTTGCAATCCCTATATTGCAAGGACTAGCATTAAAACAAAAATCTTTAACAGGTCCTAGACAAATTAAGGCATTAATTGTAGCACCAACAAGAGAATTAGCTATTCAGATTGGGGATAGTTTTAAAACTTATGGTAAGAACTTAGAACTTAAAACATTAGTTATTTATGGTGGAGTATCTCAAAATCCTCAGACTAAGGATCTTATTAAAGGAGTAGACATATTAGTTGCTACTCCGGGCAGATTATTAGATTTAATAAATCAAAAATATGTTAGTTTAAAAAATACTAAGTATTTCGTTTTAGACGAGGCAGACCTTATGCTAGATATGGGAATGCTTAAAGATGTGCGAAAGATAATTACCTATCTTCCAAAAGATAGACAGACTATGTTTTTTTCAGCTACCATGCCTACAGAAATTGAAAAACTTGCAAATTCAATACTAATAAATCCATTGAAGGTTGTAGTAACACCTGTTTCATCTTCAGTTGAAATTATTGAACAAAGAGTATATTATGTTGATAAGGGAAATAAAGTAAATTTACTCATTCATTTGTTGAAAAATAAGGATATAATATCTGCATTAGTATTTTCAAGAACAAAGCATGGTGCTAATAAGATTGTTAAATCACTAGAAAAGATAGGACTTAAGGCTGAAGCTATTCACGGTAATAAATCGCAAAATGCAAGACAATTGGCCTTAAGTAACTTTAAGGAGAGAAAAACAAGAATACTTGTTGCAACAGATATAGCTGCTAGAGGTATCGATATTGATGAGTTGTCTCATGTTATTAATTTTGACTTACCAGAGGTTCCTGAAACCTATGTCCATAGGATAGGTCGTACAGGTAGAGCTAGTCATGGAGGAACGGCAATCTCCTTTTGTAGTATAGAAGAGAAGCCATTATTAAAAGATATTCAAAGATTAATATCAAAATCTATTGCAGAAGTTAAAGATAATCCATATCCAATGATTGAAACAGTGGTAGCTATTAAGGAAAAGTCCAATCGCAAGCAATCTTCAAAAAGAATTCCCAGTCAGAATAATACTAAAAAAGATAGAAGAGCTAGAGAAGCCAAGAAGAATGTTAATAAAGAATGGAAAGATAATTCTAGTATAAAAAGATATAAAATGAATAATGATTAGTAATATAAATAAGGATGAGAGGAGGTATACGGTGGCAGAAGATAAACGTTTTGCGGTTTTAATAGATGCGGACAATGTATCTGCAAAATACATTAAATATATTATGGATGAGATAGCAAACTTTGGTGTTGCTACATATAAGAGAATATATGGAGATTGGACCAAGCCTAATACTGGATCATGGAAAGAAATATTATTGGAGAATTCTATTACCCCTGTACAACAATATGGTTATACAGTTGGTAAAAATGCAACTGATTCAGCAATGATAATAGATGCTATGGATATATTATATTCTGGAAATGTAGATGGTTATTGTATAGTTTCTAGTGATAGTGATTTTACAAAATTAGCATCTAGGTTAAGAGAGTCGGGAATGATTGTTGTAGGAATGGGTGAAAAGAAAACTCCTAAGCCTTTTATAGCTGCATGTAATCAATTTAAATATTTAGATGTATTGGCAGAAGCCGAAAAGAAAACGGAATCTATTCAAAATAATTCTAATAAGACTAAAAGTCCAATAGAAATTAATCAAGCAACAGCTAATATAGAAAATGGGGAATCCTTAAAGAGCATGACAGATATAAATGTTATTAAGATGGCAATAATAAAAATGATTAATGAATCGGATACTGAAACCCAAAGTATGAGTATGGCAGAAATTGGAAATAGGCTAGCTAAAAGATATCCTGACTTTGACGTTAGAAACTATGGAGACACAAAATTATCAAGGTTTTTAAAGAAGTTTGATTTTCTTGATATTAAAACTGATGGTAGAGAAGGAGCATCAATTTGGGTATCACTAAAATCGGAGAATAGTGAAGAATTAGTAAAAAGAGCTATTACTGTTCAGAAAAAGGGCAAGAAAAATTATAAGAAAAAGATTAAAGTAAATAAACCAAGTGAAGACTAAATAAAAGAAAATGAATCCAAATGAAATGCACCTTAATAAGTATAGAAGACTTTTAATCTAATTATTGAAAGTCTTTATTATAAAAAAATATAAGGGGGAGTTCCATGGATAAAAATATTATTGCAGAAGTTAAAGATTTATATCAAATTATTAAATTGAAAGAATTTAGAAGAACAGAGGGTGTGTCTTTTGATATTATGGATAAATCTATGATACCTCAAATAGATGCCATCGACCGAGTTCTTCACACTGGTGGAGCAGTATCACCAGGCCCAGTAGGAGATGTGGAAAGACCATGGTATATGCATACTTTTCAAGCAGATAATCTATTTGTACTTCAGGGCACTAGATATGTAGAAATATATACACCAGAACATGGCAAAATCGAGAAATTTGTAGTTACTCCTGATTATGTAGAGCATAATGGTGAAAGAGTTTACGATGGTGGAGCAGTTTTAGTTTGGCCTAGGTATGTATTTCATCGAATAGTAAGCGGAGATACAGGATCAGCCTCTATAAACCTTGCAACTCATTATGAAGGTTTTGATATTAGAACCAACTTTAATCAATATGACCTAAATACTGAAACAGGGGAATATAAAGTTGTAAGAGAAGGACATTTAGACCAAAGATAATAAGAGAAAAGACAAATCCCATTAGTTAAATAGACTAGTGGGATTTATTCTTTAAATTATATATTTAATTATTTTATTAGTAAAGATTTGTTCGATTTCTTTATTAAAAAAGTCTTTTATTTCTCCAATATCTTCTTTATTATAAACATATTTACCATAGCCAAATTGTCCATATTTATAAGTTCTTTCTGTATCATTCATAGGCAATAATGTGTCTGGAAAGACTTCTAATATTACATTCTTAGCCCTTGTTGTATATCTATGTGAAATAACTTCAAAAGTGATTGGGTGTGGCAAGCTTTCTGGAATACTTCTATTTAAATCTAATAACAAACTTTTATAATCTTCTTGCCAATTTTCGTACAAGAAAATTGGTGCTATTATAAATCCTACTGGATAACCATACTGGATTAACTTTTTACTAGCTTCTATTCTCTTACCAAGGCTAGCTGTTCTATTTTCATAGTCATTAATAACTTTGTCTGTATTTAAAGTAAATCTTACTTCCGTATGGTTCTTATGGTCAACCTTTAATAATGTATCTATATCATTATATTTTGTAACAAACCTAAATCTTCCATATTGGCTATTACTAAAAAACTCAATTGTTTGTTTTAAAGCATTGGAGTAAGGCTCCACAGGTACAGGATCTGATGTGGCAGAGCCTTCAAATACAGTTATTTCAGGTGACCTTTCATCTATATACTTTTGTGCTTGAGATAATATATGGTCCACATTTACATTTACTTTCATATAAGGCCTATCCCCTAATTGGGTATTTAGGTAGCAATATTCACACTGACCTATACAACCTGATACAAGAGGTAATTGATAATGAGCAGAAGGCTTACAAGATTGAAACTTCATTGCCCTTGTTATACCAACTACTAATGTGTTTTTACCTTCTCTATAAAAATCGTATAAGTTTTCGCCAGGTATATTTTCTTTAATGCGGTTATTACTTAAATTAATTATTTCCACACTTTTATTAGCTTCAAAATAATTATAGATATTTTCACCTATATTATAGTTTAGGGAATCTTTCTCAAATAGAATTCTTTTTGGTATAAACATAAATCCTCCTTTAAAAGAGTTTTTAAACTTCACATTTTATGAATATGATTGTAAAACATAACCATTGCACCAGCTGTTGTTCTAATAGCCAAAGGTAAGCCGCATTTTGATATCCTATAATACCTTTCTTCATCATTCTTTATTTTAGAAAATCTATTATAAATCCTAATAGCAACTCTAGTATTAAATCTAATATAATCTTCAATTGAATCCAAGAGTCTAGCACCATTCTCAACATGAAAATCTTCCACATATCTATAGGTTCGCTTTATATATGTTTCATATTGCTTATGGTTATCTAATAGTCGTATATTAGCATGTTGTGGGATGGTCATATCTTGTATTAAGTGTAAAGCTGCCCCTAAATAAAATAGGGAATTATTAAAATCATTATTTTTCCACAAATCTAAGGATTTTTCGTAATAGTCTATAGCTAAATCCATGGCAGACTTATTGCCATAAAGGCCTCTCTTTTTAGTTGGACTATAGAAATGACTAGAACTTTTAAAATCTTGATCTGCCCATACAACTCCTTCATTTATCTGAAAGACATAGCCATTAAAGAATTTATATTGGTCAGTATATTTATCATTTCTAAGGACTTTTAAAGCATATATATTGATAAATTTATGAACTTCACACTGTGTTTTTATAATAGACTTTTTAATCGGATTTATAATACGAAATGTATTTCTTAAAATAAAGTTATAGGTTGATTCCCCTTTTCTCATTGTATTCACCTCAATATAATTATTCCCCAAATCTTTTATTATAATCTTTAATTGAGTAAAGTTCTATGATAAACTATATATTAGTTATTGTATTTTGGGGTATACAATGCAAAGGTGTTTGAATTTAGAAAATGTAAGGAGGGTGTTTTAATTGGGACTAATTAAAGCTTTATCTAGCTCTGTAGGGGGTTCTTTAGCGGACCAATGGTTAGAAGTGATAGAACCAAATGATATGGGTGGAAGTACGGTTTTTACTAAAGGGATAACTGTAAGAAAAGATGACCGAAGAGGTTCAAACAAGAAAGGTACTGATAATACTGTTTCAAATGGATCTATAATACATGTTTATCCAAATCAATTTATGATATTAGTTGACGGAGGTAAGGTTGTAGATTACACAGCTGAAGAAGGATATTACAAAGTAGACAACTCATCTCTGCCTTCATTATTCAATGGTAGTTTTAAAGATTCCCTAAAGGAATCCTTTGGTAGAATTAAGTATGGTGGAGTTACACCTACAACACAAAAGGTATATTATATAAATTTACAAGAGATAAAAGGTATTAAGTTTGGTACTCCAAACCCATTAAATTACTTTGACAACTTTTATAATTCGGAATTGTTTTTAAGAACCTTTGGTAATTATTCTATTAAAATAACAGACCCATTATTATTTTATATGGAGGCTATCCCAAGGAACAAAGATAAAGTTGAAATAGAAGATATTAATGAACAATATTTATCTGAATTCTTAGAGGCATTACAGTCAGCCATAAATCAAATGTCCGTAGATGGTATTAGAATATCTCATGTGGCATCGAGAGGTAGAGAGTTGAGCAAATATATGGCTACCATACTAGATGAAGAATGGAATGAAATGAGGGGTATGCAAATTCAATCAGTAGGCATATCTAGTATAAGCTATGATGATGAATCTAAGGAATTAATTAATATGAGAAATAAGGGGGCAATGCTTGGAGACCCATCAGTAAGGGAAGGCTATGTTCAAGGTTCAGTTGCTAGAGGAATAGAAGCAGCAGGTTCAAATGAAGGTGGAGCAACAAATTCCTTTTTAGGTATGGGTATGGGAATGCAAGCAGGTGGTGGATTTATGGGTGCTGCATCTGAATCAAATCAAAGACAAATGGAACAACAAAAAACTACAACTAATTCAAATGCCAGTGGAACAAATATATGGTTTTGTACTGAATGCGGAGTGAAAAATACAGGCAATTTTTGTTCAGATTGTGGTACAAAACGAGCCACTGCAGCATCATGTTCAAATTGTGGATACCAACCAACAGGTGAAATACCTAAGTTTTGTCCTGAATGTGGAAACAAGTTTTAAGGTGGTGAGATAGTATGGCAACAACAAGTTATAAATGCCTAAATTGTGGAGCGGGCCTTCATTTTAATCCAGAATTACAAAAGTTTAAATGTGAGTATTGTTTAAGTGAATTCACAGAGGCTGAATTAGCCCTTGAAGCAGAATATAAACTAAATACAGAAGAAAAACCCAAGGAAAAGCTTAACTCATATACTTGTAATAGTTGTGGTGCAACTGTAGTCACAGATGAAACAACCACTGCCACATTTTGTTATTATTGCCATAATCCTGTAATAATTTCTAATAGACTTGAGGGAGATTTTTTGCCTAACAAACTAATCCCATTTTCTATTGATAAAAAGAGAGCGCAGGATATTTTCTTGAAATGGGTAGGAAATAAAAAATTCGTACCCACCGATTTTACAAGTTCTTCACAATTAGAAAAAATAACAGGTATGTATCTGCCTTATTGGTGGGTAGATAGTCGGGCTGATGTAAATTATATTGGAATAGGAAGAAATACCAAAGTTTGGAGAAGTGGAGATAGGGAATATACAGAAACTAAAAAGTATCAAATAGTTAGACAGGGTATTATGGATATTAATAATGTTGGAGAATTAGCATTTAATAAAATTGATAAAAATTTGTTAGATGGCATTGGTCCTTACAATGAAAAGCAGGCAATAGCTTTTTCCATGCCATATTTATCTGGTTTTTTTGCTGAACAATATAATATTGAAAAAGAACAAGCAGAACCAATATTAAAAGAACAAATAGACAAGTACTTTTCTTATTTACTAAATGAAACTATTAGTGGTTACAATCAAGTGACTTATGAAAGAAATGATATCAATATTGATTTTAAGGAATGGCATTATACATTATTACCAGTGTGGCTACTTACTTATAAGTATAACAATAAAACTTATATATTTGCTGTAAATGGTCAAACTGGTAAAAGCTTTGGGGAATTGCCATTAAGTCATAGGCGGATATTTACAGCAACTGGAATAGTCTTTGCTACATTATTCTTTGCCCTTTTATTGGGAGGAATGTTGATATGGTAAGAAAATTTATTAAAAATATTTGTTTATTAATAATTTTATCTTTATTTATTGCTCTACCTGTTATGGCTGATAAAACTTTAGTCCATGATGATGCCTTGCTTTTTTCAGGTAGTGAGGAAAAAAGCTTAGAAAATGAGGCAAGAAGTTTATCAGACTTATATAATTTAGATATAGTTATAGTTACAACTAATGATACAAATGGTAAGACCCCAAGGGAATATGCAGATGATTATTATGATTATAATGGATTTGGCATAGGGGCCACTTATGATGGAATATTATTTCTAATTGACATGGATAATAGAGAACCCTATATATCAACTACAGGTTTAGGAATAAGATACCTAACTGACAAAAGAATTGAATCTCTAATAGATGGAGTATTTGATGATGGACTAATTCAGGGGGATTACTATAGAGCTGCTATGAGCTTTTTAATTAATACAGGCTATTATTTAGAAAGTGGAATACCTGATGACCAATATAATGAACCAGAAGTAGTGAAAGGTAAGAATAGATTGACTTTGATGGATTTTATAATTAGTTTACTTGGTGGCAGTGGAGCTGCAGGAGTATTTTTTCTTTCAATAAAAGGTAAATATAAAGTAAAGAAAGCAAGAAACTTATTTTCATACCGGTCAAATAGTATTATAAATTTAAAATCAAATGAAGACAGATTATTAGATACTTTCGTAACTCATAGAATTATTCCTAGACCAACTACTAGCAATTCTAGTTCAACTAGTGGTAGAAGTTCAACACATACTTCATCAAGTGGAAGGACTCATGGTGGTGGGGGAAGTGGGGGGAGAAAGTTTTAGATCTTCATTCAATATGAAAAATATGTTTTAAGGAGATATATATGGCAATTTTGAATAATGCAATAAAATATTTTTTAAGCTTTGAAACATTTGTTTTATTACCAATTATTATTTTTATTCTTGCAATTATTTTTGGTATAAAGATAAAAGTAGCAATTAAATCTTCTCTCCAACTGGGGATAGGCTTTGTAGGAATGTTTATGACATTTGATTATTTCGTAGGAATTATTCAGCCGGTTGTTTCGGCACTAATTCAAAGATCTGGATTAGAAATGAGTGTATTAGATTTGGGCTGGCCGCCACTAGCTGCTATTACTTGGTCTTTTAACTTAGCTCCCCTCTTATTAGCTGTTTTCCTTGGAGTTAATGCAATAATGCTAGTTTTTAAACTTACAAAAACTGTAAATATAGATATTTGGAACTATTGGCATATAATTTTTTTAGGGGCTATGATTTTTCATGTAAGCAAAAGTGTATTAATCACAATATCTATATCAATTATTGTGTTTATACTATTGTTAAAACTAGCAGAATGGACAGCACCAGTTATAAGCCGGGCAATGGGTATGGAAGGTATTTGCATACCTCATTTATCAGGTATTATTCATTATCCAATAGCAATAGTTGGAAATTCAATAATAGATAAAATACCTGGATTAAATAAAATTGAAGCGGATCCTGAAACAATACAAAAAAAATTAGGTCTTCTAGGGGAGCCAATGATTATAGGATTCATCCTTGGTTTATTACTTGGTATTAGTGCGGCTTATGAATTCAAAGAAATATTATCAGTTGCAGTAAGATTTTCTGCAGTAATATTTATTTTACCAAAAATGGGTGGCATTTTAGGCCAATCCCTTATACCAATATCCCAAGGTATGAAAACTTTTATGGAAAAGAAATTACCAAATATGGGGCAAACTTTTATTGGTCTAGATGTTGCTGTATTATTTGGCCTACCGGCCAACATCGTAACGGCTCTATTATTAATACCAACATCTATACTTTTAGCAATAATACTACCAGGTGTTAGCTTTATTCCACTAGGGGATTTAACAAACTTATTAGTACCTGTTGCTTTTATAACTATAGCTACAAAAGGAAATGTTATTCGATCTTATATTATTGGAATACCAATAGTTATTTTAACTCTGTATACAGGATCTTGGATTGCTCCTTTACTTACTGATATGGCAAGAGTCGCTGAGTACAATATAATAGATACAAGTGGATTATTTACTAGTTTTCTTGACGGAGGAAATCCCTTTAGAGTCTGGCTTACTATGATATTTCAAGGTAATTTTATAGCTATTGGCCTTATACCAATAGTTATATGGTTAATATATAATACTTGGAGATACACAAAAAAGATAAATACTATTTAAATAATAAATACAAAGAAATATGTGATATATTAACTGAGCAATAGAATGCTAAAATAATATTTATTAATTTATGGGATACTTTTAGCTGATTTATTGATGCGTTCTGTATTCTACTGCTTAAAACCAATAACAGAAGGGCGGGTAAGAGGACCTTAACTAGAATACTTAGCCATGTATTACTAACTATATATGTCATTATTGGATTTATTTCTATAAACATACCAGTGTTCAATAAAATTAAAGTAAATAAGATATCTAGTACATTTAACAAATAGAGACCAATTAATTTATGTTTAATTCTTATCAAATAATTAGTTCTTAAATAGTACAATAAATTTCACCTCCAATTAATAGTATTGCCAAAATATTTTTCTATACCCATTGGAGGATTTTTATGATAGATTATATATAGAAATAATTTTATCTCAGGAGGATGAAAATTTGGACCTTAAATCGAAAATTAGAGTAGTGGAAGACTTCCCAATAGAGGGAATAAGTTTTAAAGATATAACCACTTTGGTAAAAGACAAAGATGCATTTGCACAAGCAGTTAATTTAATAGTAGCTGATTTAAAAGACAAAAATATCGATTATGTAGTAGGACCAGAAGCTAGGGGGTTTTTATTAGGAGGAGCAGTAGCCTATGCTTTGGGAGTTGGCTTTGTACCAGTTAGAAAACCAGGCAAATTACCGGCTGAAACAGCTAGTCTTGAGTACAAACTAGAATATGGAACTAATACTCTGGAAATCCATACAGATGCTTTTGAAGACAAGAAAAGAGTCGCTATTGTAGATGATTTATTAGCTACTGGAGGCACTGTGGTATCAGCTGCAAAATTAATAGAATCTCAAGGTGGAGAAGTAGTAGCAATGGAATTTCTAATTGAATTAGAGGAATTGAAGGGCAGAGACAAGATTAGTGAATATTATATTAATAGTTTAGTAAAGTATGACAAATAAAAAATTCTTTAGTTGATATTTTAAGAAATAGTATTATAATAAATTTATAGGATATCCTAAATTTATTATATATTTGATATATGGAGGAGGATTATTATGAAGGCAAGTGTTGATAGAGATGCATGTATTGGATGTGAACTATGTGCTAATATTTGTCCAGAAGTATTTGAAATGGATGATGAAAGTATTGCTGTGGTCATAGTCGATACTATTCCAACTGAAGTTGAAGATACAGCAAGAGAAGCCGCAGAATCTTGTCCTACAGATGCAATTAGCATAGAGGAATAAGTGTAAATATATAGTTAGTTTACTTAACCGCTCATATTTGGAGCGGTTTTATTTTTTACAAATGCTATTTCATTAAAGTGCTATTATTATATATCTTTTCATGGTCATGTGTTATAATTGAATCAAAAATACACTAGATATTAAATATATTTATATAAAAAGGTGGCTAATGAATGATTAAAATAATAGCAGATTCAACTTGTGATTTATCAGAAGAAATAATTAAAAAATACAACATAGATATAGCACCATTAAATATCATAATAAATGGTACAAGCTATAAAGATAGAATTGATATCAGCCCAGATGAATTTTATGAAATGTTACCAAAATTAGAAAATTTACCTACTACATCAATGCCAAGTCCAGAGGAGTATTTAAAGATTATTGATAAAGCAATAGAAGAGGGTTATACAGAGATACTGTGTATAAATATGTCCAGTGGTACAAGTGGGTCATATCAATCCGCAGTATTGGCCAAAGAATTATTCTTTGAAAAAAATCCAGAATCAACAATTAAGTTATATATAGTGGACTCATTAAGTATGAGCCACGGTAGTGGTTGGTTGATTATGAAGACGGCAATGTTATTAGAGCAAGGCTATTCTTTTCAAAGTTTAATAGATTTTAATGAAGAGTATAAAACTAGAGTAAAACACTTTCTTTGTGTAGATGACTTAAACAACTTAATTAAAAGTGGAAGATTAACAAATGCCAGTGCTTTTATTGGAAAATTATTAAGAGTTAAACCTATTATGAGTATGAAAAAGGGTAAAGGGGCAATTGTAGCCAAAGAAAGAGGAAGAAATAGAGTATTAAAGTTCTATGTTGATGAATTTACCCGTAGAATTGATCCCCAAGTTACAAACTTTATTATTGTAGGCTATTCATCAGATATTAATATGGCAAATACACTAATAGAGAAGATTGAAAATGAAACAGACTTTAATGGAGAAATATACAAGATGCAAATGGGTGTATCTGTAGGTACTCATGTTGGATTAGGAGGCCTTTCACTATTTTTTGTAGAGAAAGAACACCTAAAGGATGGATTAGTTAAAAATGAAATAAAGAGTATTATTAACAAAAAAGATGAATTAGTAGGAAAAATTAAAGGTTAAAAATAGGAAGGAGAAGATATTGAAGATTATTCACTTAGATATGGATGCTTTTTATGCTTCAGTTGAAGAAAGAGACAATCCCTCACTAAAAGAACTTCCCGTTATTGTAGGAGGTCTTAGTGATCATGGTGTTGTTACAACTGCAAATTATATTGCTAGAAAATATGGCGTTAGATCAGCAATGCCTATTTATAGAGCAAAAAAGCTGTGTCCACATGGTTATTATATAAGGCCTGAAATGGATAAATATTTGGAGGCGTCCAAGTCTGTTTTTAAAATACTATACGAATTTACAGACCTTGTAGAACAGGTTTCTATAGACGAAGCATATTTAGATATTTCTCATATAGATAGTTGCCCATTGAAAATTGTTAGAGAAATAAAAGAAAGTGTATTAAAAGAAACTGGTCTTACTATGAGTGTAGGAATTTCATATAATAAATTTTTAGCTAAGCTTGCTAGTGATTGGAATAAACCAAATGGAATAAAAATTATAACTCCACATATGATTCCTGATATATTATTACCACTGTCAGTAAAATCTGTACACGGAATTGGGGCAAAATCTGCAAGAAGGTTAAATAATATTGGTATTTATAATATAAAAGATCTATTAGAAATATCTGAAGATTATTTAATAGAACTATTTGGTAGGTCTGGAAGTGAAATTTATAATAGAATTCGTGGAATAGACCATAGGGAAATTGATACATATCGTGAACGTAAGTCCTTAGGAACTGAGCGAACATTAGGCAAAGGAATTAGAAGCATGGAGTTTCTAATCCAATATTTAGATGAGTTTTCTTTAGAAATATCAGAATCATTAATTAGAAATAAATTGCATGGTAGAACCATTTCATTAAAAGTTAAATATGCTGATTTTACTGTTCACTCAAGAAGTAGAACCCTTAGTAACCATGTAAATTCTAGAACGAAAATATTTACAACAGCCCAAGGATTAATTGAAGAAATGAGCATTGATAGAGAAGTAAGGTTAATAGGTTTAAGCGTTTCAAATTTGATTTCCGTAGACTTAAAGCAACTTAGTCTTTTTAATTCAAACTAGGAGGAGGGATTGAAATAAAAAATCATACTGGAAAAATAAGTATTTTGCTTTTACTTATAATAATATTAACTTCAGTATTCCCTAAAATTATTGTAGCAGATGAAGATACTTCTCTTGAAATAATAGAAGAAAAACTGCTAAGTATAACTGAAGAAGAAAGAGAAATTTTAGAATTTCTTTTCTTACAAGTACAAGAAATTGAGGAATTAGAGAGAGAAGAAAAGAGCTTAAATGAAGAACTGAATATAATGCAAATTGAAATAGAAAGCTTAGAAGATAGAATCATTTTTGAACAACAATCATATGATGATTATAAATATGTTTTAAAAGAGGTTTTAAAAACATACCAAAGAATGGGACCAGGATCATATTTGGAAATTATTTTAAGTTCAAATAGTATAACAGACTTATTTAAACGAATTAATACTTTAAGAGACTTAACTAAAGGTACGGGAAAATTGTTAGACGATTTGGATACTAGCTTAGAAAAACTAACTAGTGAAAAGCAAAACCTAGATGATAAAGTCCAAAAGTTAGAAAGTAAGCAAGTAAGTTTAAGAGAAGCCATAGATAAGAAAGCATTAGTTATAAAAGCAAAAGAAGATTATCTCATGTCCTTAGCTGATGATAGAGACTATTTCTTAGAAAGGCTTGATTATATGAATAATATTATGAATGAATTAAAAGTTCTAATATCAGAATTGTCTGATGAGTTTACCTATTTAATAGAACAAGCAAACTTTTCAGAAGATGCAATAAAGTTAGAATTTACTCTTTCAGGGATGAAAGGCTCTATGGATGAAGAAGTTTTCAACAAAATCATTTCTGAACATGGTGGTTTTCCTGAAATGAACTTCAAGTTCCTGCCAGGACAAATAGAATTAGAGATTCCTGGAAAAAAGGTATATTTTGTGGGAGAATTTATTGTATTAGATGGTAAATCACTGCAGTATGAAATTAAAGCAGGTAGCATTTATGATTTAAAGTTAGAAAAAACCAGCATTGAGGATTTATTTTCTAGTGGATATTTTATATTAAATTTAGAACCCATCCTAGGTAAAAACTATATTAAATCTATTGAATCTAAAAATGGATATATAGATTTAATAATAGGGATAAAACTATTTTAGTATTGGAGAGATACGAATGATAAAAGCTAAAGATGTGTCCTTAGTATATGAAGATGGCACCATAGGACTTCAAGAATTTAGTTTAAACATTAATCAAGGAGACATAGTGTACATTACTGGGCCTAGTGGTTCGGGGAAAACCAGCCTATTAAAGCTGTTAATGGGTATGGAATCCCCTACTACAGGTAGTTTAACTGTGTTAAATCAGAGGATGAATAATGCCTCAGAAAGGTCTATAAGACAGCTAAGAAGAGAAATTGGGACAATCTTTCAGGAGTTTAAAGTTATAAAGGGGAGAACATCATATGAAAATGTAATGATGGGATTACGATTTTTAAATATACCTACTAAAGAAATGAAAGAAAGAGCTATAGGTACTTTAGAACAAGTAGGATTAGGACATAAAATCCATGCAAAAGTTGAAAATCTTTCCTGGGGTGAAAATCAAAGAGTGGCAATTGCTAGAGCACTGGCAAGAAGGCCAAAGATAATATTAGCTGATGAACCTACAGGTAATTTAGACTTAGATAATTCTCATAACATTTTAAAACTATTGATTTCCTTAAAGCAGGAGGATACTACAGTTATAATTACTACTCATGCCACACATCTTATAGAGAATCTATTTGATGGTATATTTATTAAAGTAAAAGATGGTTATATAGCTGTGGAAAAGGCAGGTGCCTTAAATGGTTAAAAACTACATATTTAATATTAAATATTTTTTAAAAGAAGCAAAGACTATTTTTAAAGTTGATCTTTTATCAAACTTATTTTCTATTCTTTCAATTAGTTTTATATTATTAATACTTTCAATGATTAGCTCTGGATTATGGGTAAGCAATCAGTTGGTTACAACACTAGAAAAGGAAGCAGAAATTAATATATATTATAAAGAAGATATGGAAATAGAAGATATTAATAAATTATCTGAGAAGATTGGGAAGGTAGATGGAGTAACTGGATCCCAGGTCATTAGCCAAGGGGAGTCTTTCAATAGAATGGAAGAAATATTAGGCAAAGAAGCAAAGATATTAGGGTATTTTGATGACAACCCATTTTCTTCTTTTATCGAAGTAAAAATAGATATAATAAAATTAGATTGGGTTTTGGATAGTCTAAATAACATGGCTGATATTGAAAGTATAAGAGATAATAGGCAGATTTTAGATAGACTAAGTGAGATTACCTTGCTTTTAAAGTTCCTAGGATTGCTATTTATTGTAGCCATTGGCATCTCTACAATCGTAGTTATTTCTCATATAATTAGACAAGGTATATATAATAATAGAGATATGATAAACACCCTAAAGTTATTAGGTGCGCCAAATCTATTCATTGGTTTCCCATTTCTATTAGAAGGATTACTACTTACTCTATGTGGTGGCTTATTAGCAGCAATCCTATCTAATATTGTCATTAATTATGTTTATGGTCAAATGCTAGGGTCTTTACCTTTTATTCCATTACCAGATAAAGATATTTTAAAGTGGAATCTAAATTTATTAATCTTTGTTTTAAGTGGTAGCTTGGGTATTGCTGGAAGTATCTTTGGACTAAATTCAGCTAAAGCAAAATAAATTTAGCTATATATTTCGTAAAGCCCCAGAATTATTATAATTAGACCGGATACCATGGAGGCATATTTACCTAATATTTTAGATAGATATGAATCGCCAAAGATATAGCCAAAAGTAATTGTTAATAAAGAAAATATAAATGTAAATATAGTTACTATTAAGATATTTAATCCTGATATACTTGCGCCTATGCCCAGTCCTATATTATTTAATGAAAGAGCTAATGCTAAGGCAATAGCTTCTTTTTTGTCAATGTGACCAGATTTATCCTTATCTGCCTTTTCAGGTGATTCTAACAATTTAAAATAGCTAGTAAAGTTATCATTATCTGATTTGACTATTTCCCTGGCTTTATTTTTTTTAGGGTGGCCATCCCATATAAAATATAGACCTATAGTGATTAAAATAATACCTCCAATCACTGTTGAAATAGATCCACCAATGTAGCTTTTAAAAACTAAACCTAAGGACATAGAAAAAAAGGTACCTACTCCAGTTATTAATCCGATTATAAGATTACTATATATATCTATCTTAATTTTTTTAAGTCCATAGGAAATACCTACTGTGAAATTATCTATATTTGCAGTAAAGGCAAAAATAATAGAGCTTAATATATGCATTTATATCACTCCTGTTCTAGAATCTACTTTTATTCTATTCACCTATATTAGAAGTGGTTACGTTGATAAATAGTATTTAACTTTCATAAAAGATGATATAATTAATGTAAATGTATAGATTTAGATTCTGAGATAAGTAAAGGAGAGATATTTATGTTTAAAAATATGTTTAAAAATCAAAAAAAAACTACAAGACATAGTAATGAGGTCAAATTATATAATCCAATTGAGGGAGAAATCATATCAATAGAAAAGGTACCTGATCCTGTATTTGCTGAAAAAATGTTAGGAGATGGCTTTGCAATTATACCAAGTGGAAATAAAGTTTATGCACCTATTAGTGGTCAAGTGAAAGTACTCTTTCCTACAATGCACGCTTTAGCTATTGAAACACAAGAAGGATTAGAGGTATTGATTCATATAGGTATAGATACTGTAGAACTAAAAGGTGAAGGGTTTGTAGCTAATGTGCAGGTGGGGGATCAAGTGAAACATGGGGATTTGCTTATAACTTTTGATAAAGAGATTGTAGATTCTAAGGCAACTAGTATTATAACTCCTCTTGTAATAACAAATATGGATGAAATTTATAGTATTTCCATAGAATATGGATTAAAAAATGAAAAAGAACAAGTAGCAACTATTATAAAGAAATAGTGTTTTTATATGGGCAAAATCAAAATACCAAACCTATTTATTAAAATAAGGTTTGGTATTTTTAAATTTGGGGTAGAAAGATATTAGATAAAATGTTACAATATAATCCGTTTAATTATCTTATAAGACTAAAAGTTTTGAAAGATAAAATATAAAAACAAAGGAGAAGAAGAATGTCAGAAAATAAATTAAACAAGCCTAAAGAAAAAGGATTGCTTAAAGGTATTGAAAGAGTTGGAAATGCATTACCTCATCCAGCTATGCTTTTCGTTATATTAAGTGCAGCTGTAGTAATTATATCATTCTTGGTTTCTAAACTGGGTACTTCAGTAACATATTTCGATGCCAGAGCTGGTGAAGAAGTTACTGTTGGTGCAGTTAATATGCTTTCCCCAGAAGGTATTAGGTATATCTTTAATAGTGCCACAAAAAACTTTACAGGTTTTGCACCTTTAGGTACAGTACTTGTAGCTATGTTAGGAGTAGGGGTGGCAGAGTGGTCTGGACTTATTAATACTTCATTAAAGAAATTATTGACAAATGTTCATCCAAGACTATTAACTGTAGTAGTTATATTTGCTGGAATTATGTCTAATATAGCTTCAGATGCAGGTTATGTTGTTGTTATTCCATTAGGAGCAATAGTATTTGCAGGTGCAGGTCGTCATCCTATAGCAGGTATCGCGGCTGCTTTCGCAGGAGTTTCAGCTGGATTCTCAGCTAACCTTGCTATTGGTACTCTTGATCCATTATTAGCAGGAATAACAAATGAGGCTTTAAAAAGTGCTGGAGAGACTTATGAAATACTTCCTACAGCAAATTATTATTTTATGGTAGCTTCAACATTTTGGTTAACTATTTTAGGTACATTTGTTACTGAAAAGATAGTAGAGAAAAATTTAGGACCTTATACTGGTAGCTATATGCCTAATAAGGAAAATGTTACTGATTTAGAAAATAAAGGTTTAAAAAATGCAGGTCTTGCTCTATTAGCATTTATAGTTGTAATGCTAGTTTTATTAGTACCTGGCAATGCTGTATTTAAAACTGCAAATGCTGAAGGTGTTATGAATATTAATGAATTTTTAAGTAATGGTCTTATATTTACAATATTATTACTATTCTTAATACCAGGATATGCCTATGGTAAAACTGTAGGAAAAATAAATAATAGTAACGATTTAGTAGAATCAATGACTGATGCTATGAAGAGCATGGGTGGATATTTAGTATTAGCTTTCTTTGCTTCCCAATTCGTAGCTTATTTTAGTAGGACTAATTTAGGTATTATACTATCTGTTAAAGGTGCAAACTTCTTAGAAAGTATAGGATTTAAAGGACTACCTCTTATATTAGGTTTCATATTAGTATCAGCTTTCTTAAACCTATTTATAGGTTCAGCATCTGCAAAATGGGCTATAATGGCTCCTATATTTGTACCAATGATGATGAGATTACAATTAAGCCCAGAGCTTACTCAAGCGGCTTATAGAATTGGTGACTCAACAACAAATATTATAACTCCACTAATGAGTTATTTTGCAATGATAGTTGTATTTGCTAAAAAATATGATAAGGATAGTGGACTTGGTACCTTAATTTCCACAATGTTGCCTTATACAATAGTTTTCCTAATTGGTTGGTCTCTGCTAATGGCTGCTTGGTATTTCTTAGGATGGCCATTAGGACCAGGTGCACCAATACTTTTATAAAAATAGAATAAATTAATATGAGACTTGAGAAAGTCTCATATTTGTTTTACAATAGAATAAATGGAGGAGGTAAATTATGATTAATGAAAAAAGATTATTAGAACGTTTTCTAGAATATGTACAGATTGATAGTCCAACCAAAGAAGAATTAGAATTTGCTACTTTTCTTAAGGCAGAGTTAACAAAGTTAGGGCTTGAGGTATATATGGATGATGCAGGAGAGAAAGTAGGTAGTAACTCAGGTAATTTGGTTGGGAGATTAAAGGCAAATGCAGAAGGAGAAACAATTTTATTTTCTGCCCACATGGACACTGTGAATCCAAGTAGGGGAATAAAACCCCAAATTAGAGATGGAGTTATATATAGTGATGGGACTACTATTTTAGGTGGAGATGATAAAGCTGGTATAGCAGCTATAATGGAAGCTCTAGAAACTGTAATAGAAAAAGATATGCCTCATGGTGAAATAGAAGTTGCATTTACCATATTTGAAGAAGGTGGTCTTTTTGGAGCAAAAAATCTAGACTATAGTAAGCTAAATGCAAAAAAAGGCTTTGTATTAGATAGTGGTGGAGACCCAGGAGTAATTATTGTCCAAGGACCTGCTCAAAACAAAATCGATGTAAAATTTATTGGTAAAGAAGCCCATGCTGGTGTTGCACCTGAAACAGGAATAAGTGCTATACAAATGGCCAGTGAAGCCATTAGTAAAATGAACTTGCTACGTATTGATGAAGAAACAACTGCAAATATTGGTTCTATATCTGGTGGAAGTGCTACTAATATAGTAACTAAAGAAGTAGAATTCCATGCAGAGGCTAGAAGTTTAGATAATGAAAAATTGAAAAAACAAACAGATCATATGGTTAAATGTTGCCAAGATGCGGCTGAAAAATTTGGTGGTAAAGTTGAAGTTAATGTAGAAAATGCCTATGGTGCATTTAAAATAGAAGAGGATAATGAAATAGTCAAATCTGTTCAAAAAGCATGCCTTAACTTAGGTTTTGAATCCATGACTACTACTTCTGGTGGAGGTAGCGATACTAATATCTTTAATGATAATGGTCTTGAAGCTATTAACTTAGGTATCGGTGAAAGAAAACCTCACACATTAGAGGAACATTTACACATTAAAGATTTAGAAAATGCAGCTAGATTGGCTTTGGAAATAATTAAGGTTCATGTAAAATAAGATGGATTGTATTGGAAAACAAAAAAATATAGCTTTAATTGCCCATGATAATATGAAGGATGAACTAATAGAGTGGGTAAAAATAAATAAAGATGTACTGGGAAAACATTTTCTATGTGGTACAGGTACAACAGCTAGTTTAATTTCGCAAATGGTACAACTACCCGTAAGAGCTTTTAAATCAGGCCCCTTGGGAGGAGACCAACAAATTGGTGCCAGAATTTCAGAAGGAAATATTGATATGATGATATTTTTCTGGGATCCATTAGAAGCACAACCTCATGATCCAGATGTAAAAGCACTGCTGAGAATAGCAGTATTATATGATATACCTGTAGCAAACAATAGGGCTACAGCTGATTTTATCCTAACATCATATTTTATGAATGAGGAATATGCTAGAAAGATAATAGATTATAAAAGTATTTTAAAAAATAAATCTAATTTATAAATTAATTAAATATGATTAAATAATAAATTAGCACTTTAATTAAAAAAACTTTTAAAAATGCTTGCATTCTCTAATAATACATGTTATCATGTAAT
>CAZAGS010000007.1:17487-40427 GCA_964484955.1 uncultured Tissierellaceae bacterium | reverse complement strand
ATAGATGAAGGTAAATACAAGGCTGTATTTGAGGCAGCTATAAAGAATTATATAGAATCAAGAAAATATGTTTATGAAGATAGGGACAGAGCAATATCCCTAATGGATTTAGCAACTATTAATATGAAGGAAATAAAGAAAAAAGGCTTATTAGCAGATAAAGAGGAAACCGAAGAAATAAATGCTGCTTCTATAGAAATAGATGTAGATGTTAATGGTGAAATAGAAAAGTATTTATTGATGTTTAAAAATGAAACTCATAATCATCCTACAGAAATGGAACCTTTTGGTGGAGCATCTACTTGCCTAGGGGGAGCAATAAGAGACCCCTTATCAGGAAGATCATTTGTTTACCAAGCCATGAGAATTTCAGGTTCCGGAGATCCAAGACAAGAATTTGCTGATACATTAAAGGGTAAATTATCTCAAAGAAAGATTACAACAACAGCAATGGAAGGCTATTCTTCCTATGGCAATCAAATAGGTGCAGCAACAGGTTATGTTAAGGAAGTATATGATCCAGGATTTGTGGCTAAAAGAATGGAATGTGGTGCATTAGTTGCTGCAGTTCCAAAAGAAAATGTATATAGGGGCCAGGCTGAACCTGGAGATTTAATAGTATTAATAGGTGGTCGAACAGGTCGTGACGGCTTAGGTGGAGCTGTAGGTTCATCAAAAGAACACACAGAAGAATCCCTAGATACAAGTGGTGCAGAAGTCCAAAAAGGAAATCCACCACTTGAAAGGAAAATCTTAAGATTATTTAGAAAAGCAGAAGTTTCCCAAATGATTAAAGTATGTAATGACTTTGGAGCAGGTGGAGTTAGTGTTGCAATTGGAGAATTAGCAGATGGATTATTAATCCAATTGGATAATGTACCCTTAAAATATCCTGGACTAGATGGGACAGAAATAGCCTTATCAGAGTCCCAAGAGAGAATGGCAGTAGTGATAGATGAAGAAAACCTATTTGCATTTATGAGCCATGTATTAGCAGAAGATTTAGAGGGAACTGTGGTGGCTACTGTTACTGAAGAAAAATCCTTAAAAATGCTTTGGGAAGATAAGGAAATTGTAAATATTAAAAGATCTTTCCTAGATACAAATGGTATAAGAAAGCAGATGGCAGTACAATTAAGCCAACCAAAAGCCAAAAGCTATTTAGATACACTACCAAGTTATTTAGAAGAAAAGTCCTTAAAAGATAACTTTATAGAAAACCTAAGTGGATTAAATACATCAAGCCAAAAAGGCTTGGTTCAAAACTTTGATAACACAGTTGGTGGAGCAACTGTATTAATGCCTTATGGTGGAAAATATGAAAGCAGTCCGGCTGAAGGAATGGTAAGTAAAATTCCAGTATTAAATGGGACTACTAACACTTGCTCAATCATGACTTATGGCTATGACCCTGAGCTATCAAAATGGAGTCCATTCCACGGTGGATATTATGCAGTCATTGAGTCAATTGCTAGACTAGTAGCATTAGGTGGAGACTATAAAAACATTAGACTAACCCTTCAAGAGTACTTTGAAAGACTTGGAGAAGATGAAACGAAATGGGGCAAGCCTTTCTTAAGTCTATTGGGTGCCTATGAAGTTCAAAAATCTCTAGACATTCCTAGTATAGGTGGTAAAGATTCTATGAGTGGAACTTTTGAAGATATTGATGTTCCCCCTACTTTAATAAGTTTTGCAGTTGCTGTAGATAAGGTCAAAAATATTCTATCAACAGAATTTAAAGGTGTTGATAATCCAGTTGTTTTGGTTAAATTAAGTATAGATGAAAATGGATTAGTAGATTTAGAAGAATTGAAGAAAAATTATAGTATGATAAAACAATTAGTAGATAGTAATATGGTGCTTGCAGCATCCACAGTAAAGCAAGGTGGAATAGCCAAAACTATTTCAGAAATGAGCTTTGGTAACAAAATTGGACTTCAACTAGATGAAATTAGTAAGGAGGACTTATTCCTTCCCCTATTTGGGTCAATAGTATTAGAGTTAAAAGATGAAGCTAATATAAAGGATTTAAATTATACAATTCTGGGAAAAACCATAGCTGAAGAAAAGATTCGAGTAAATGGTGAAGAAATATCAATCCATGAATTATTAAAATCCTATGAAGAGCCATTAAGTCAGGTATTTCCAACAGTAGAAGGCAAGCTAGATACAGTAGATAATTTTGTTTACAAAAATGGTTCAATGATTATAAACAAAGTAAAAACAGATAAGCCTAAAGTATTAATTCCAATATTTACAGGAACTCATGGAGAATATACATTAGAAGCAGCATTTACTAGAGCTGGTGGCCATGTTGAGACTTATGTCTTTAATACACAATCACAAGAATTTATAGAAGAGTCCTATATTGAATTGGCTAATAAGATTAGAGACTGTCAAATTATAGCATTGCCAAATGGGTCACCCTATGGAAATGAACCAGAAACAGGAGGAAAGCTATTGCAATTAGTATTTAATAATCCTCTTATAAAAGAAGCTGTAAATGATCACTTGACTAAGGATGATGGTCTAATGATTGGTATTGGTAGTGGATTTACATCCTTGATAAAATTAGGCCTTATAGAAAATGGCCAAATATCATCTATCAATGAACCTTCAACCTATATAGTACAAAACCACAATGGTAGATTTGTCAGCAAAATGGTAGATCTTGAACTAGTATCAAATCTAACCCCATGGGTAAGTGAAATGGAATTGAATTCTCTATATACTACTGCGTTAGCTACAAGTGAAGGAAAGATCATATTACCAAACGGAGCTGAAAAGTTAAAGAATGGTCAAGTGATTTCTAGATTTGTTTGCGAAAATCCAACAGGAACAATCAATGGAATAGAAGCCATGGCAAGTCCAGATGGTAGAGTATTTGGAACCATAACTGCAATAGATAGAATAGACAGAGATTTATATAAAAATGTAGATATAAAAGGACAACATAAAATATTCCAATCAGGAATTAATTACTTTAAATAGGAGGAAAAAAAGATGAAGGTAAGTATAATAATGGGAAGTATTTCAGATAAAGAAATTGCAAAAAAGGTTATAGCAATATTGGACAAATTCGGAGTAGACTATGAGCAAAGAGTTATTTCAGCCCATAGAAGTCCTGGTCTTGCAGTAGATTTTGCAGAAGGGGCGGAAGCAAATGGAACAGAGGTAATAATAGCTATAGCTGGTAAGGCTGCTCATTTAGCAGGAGTCTTAGCAGGCATTACACCACTTCCAGTAATAGGAATTCCGGCTAAATCTTCAACAATGGACGGATTAGACTCCCTTCTATCAGTAGTACAAATGCCAAAGGGTGTTCCCGTAGCAACAGTAGCTATTGATGGTGGAGAAAATGCAGGGTTATTAGCAGTTCAAATATTATCCCTTAAATATCCTGAATTAAGAGCAAAGTATAAAGAGTATAAATTGGAAATGGCAGAAGGTGTGGAAGCCATGAATAAAGAGTTAAACTCTTAAGGAGGACATAAACTTTGAGCGGTGTTGTAGGAATATATAGTAAAGAAAGAAATAATGTAAGTCAAATAATATATTACGGACTATATGCCCTTCAACATAGAGGACAAATAAGTTCAGGTATTGCAGTTAACAATAATGGTTTTGTAGACTATTTTAAAGACTTAGGACTGGTACATGAGGTATTTCCAAAAGAAACCATGGAAAGATTAAGAGGAAATATTGCAATAGGCCATGTAAGATATGCTTTTGAAGGTGAAGGTAAAAATATTACTAATGCCCAGCCCCTAGTTGTTGGATATAAAAGAGGAGCCCTAGCCTTAGCCCATGATGGTAGCATAGTAAACTTTCATAAATTAAGAGATGAATTAGAAGATAGTGGAGCCATATTTCAATCTGATTTGGATACTGAGGTAATAGCCAATTTATTGGCAAAATACCACAAAGAAGAACTTAATGATGCAGTAATAATGGCCTTAGATAGGATTATTGGCTCTTATGGTCTAGTTATGATGACAAATGACAGAATAATAGGTGCCAGAGATCCACATGGTATCAAGCCTTTATCCCTAGGTAGGCTAGGAGATGACTATATATTGGCGTCTGAGACCTGTGCCTTTGATACTATGGGTGCTGAATTTGTCAGAGATATTGAACCAGGAGAAATTGTAGTTATAGATGAAACTGGAATAAAGACCATTAGTAAGAAACCAAAGAAAAGACATTTATGTTTGTTTGAATTAATTTATTTTGCAAGACCAGATAGTAAAGTAGATGGAAAAAGTATTTATTTATCCAGAATTGAAGCAGGCAGACAATTAGCTAGAGAATCAAAAACAGAGGCAGATATAGTAATAGGAGCCCCAGACTCGGGAATAGTAGCAGCCATAGGATATGCAGAACAATCAAAAATTCCTTATGCAGAGGGAATTATTAAAAATAGATATGTAGGCAGAACATTTATCCAGCCAACAGATGAGTTAAGACAACAAGGGGTAAAAATAAAACTAAATGTATTAAAGGAAAATATAGAAGGTAAAAAGGTAATTTTAGTAGACGATTCAATAGTTAGAGGTACAACTATTAAAAGAACCGTAGAGATGCTTAGAAAAGCAGGAGCAAAAGAAATCCACGTAAAGATCTCATCACCACCAGTAACTCGTTCCTGCCATTTAGGAATGGATACACCATCAGAGGATAATTTAATGGCGGCAAATATGACAACAGAAGAAATGAAGGAATTAATAGGAGCAGATTCACTGTATTATATAAGTTTGGATGGAATTTTAAAGGCAGCAGGTGGAGAAAATGGATTTTGCAAGGGATGCTTCACAGGCAACTATCCAATAGAGAAGCAGTGAACAGTGAACAGTGAATAGTGCAAAAAGAACCGTCCCCGGTGCACCAATTATTTTAAGGAGGAATATTATGAGTTTAACATATAAGGATTCAGGTGTGGATAAGGAAGCTGGCTATAAGCAGGTGCAATTGATTAAGGATTCCATTAAACGAACCCATATACCAGGTGTCTTATCTGATATTGGTGGGTTTGCTGGATTGTTTCAATTGGATTTGAAGAATATTAGTGAGCCAGTAATGGTTTCAGGTACGGATGGAGTAGGTACCAAGTTAAAATTAGCATTTATGATGGACCAGCATAATACTATTGGTGAGGATTGCGTGGCCATGTGTGCTAACGATATTTTATGTCAAGGAGCTAAACCATTATTTTTTCTAGATTATATAGCTACTGGAAAATTAATTCCTGAAAAGATGGCTTCTATAGTTGAAGGGGTTTCCAATGGTTGTGTTAAGGCAGGATGTGCATTAATAGGTGGAGAAACTGCAGAAATGCCTGGCCTATATGAGGAAGACGAATATGATTTAGCAGGGTTTTGTGTAGGGATTGTGGATAAGAGCAAGATTATTAATGGGTCTACCATAGAAGTTGGGGATAAGATAATAGGTCTTCCTTCTAGCGGTCTTCACAGTAATGGATATTCATTGGTTAGAAAAATTGTATTCGAAGTTCAAAACTTACAATGGGATACTTTCATCCCTGAACTAGGAACTAGCATAGGAGAAGAGCTTTTAAAGCCTACTAGAATATATACTAATCCAGTATATGAAATGGTAGAAAAGTTCAATATTAAGGGAATTAGCCATATTACAGGTGGTGGATTTTATGAAAATATTCCTAGAATGTTGCCAAAAGGTCTAACTGCTAATATAAATACAAGCACAATAAATACTCCTGAGATATTTAACCTTTTACAAAAATGGGGAAATATTCAGTTAGATGAAATGTATAGCACATTTAATATGGGAGTAGGAATGGTAATTGTAGTTAAAGCAGACCAAGTAAAGGAAGTAGAAAGTTTCTTAAAGGAAAAAGAAGAAGCCTATTCCCTGCTTGGTGAAATAACTGCAGATGATAAAGGATTGGTATTATGTCACCAGTAAATATTGGAGTATTGGTATCTGGTGGAGGAACTAATCTTCAAGCAATAATAGATAATATAGAAAACAAGACAATTAATGGTCAGATAAAATTAATCGTCTCTAATCGTGAAGATGCTTATGGACTAGTTAGAGGTCAAAATCACAAAATAGAATCCTTATTTATAGATAGAAAACAATTTGCAAGTGAAGTAGAATTTAATATTAAAATAATAGAAGAATTCAAGAAAAGACATATAGAACTAATAGTTTTGGCAGGATATTTAAAAGTCCTAAGCAAGGATTTTATAAATGAATTCCATAATAAGATCATAAATATTCACCCTTCATTAATACCTAGCTTTTGTGGTCCAGGCTACTACGGAAGAAGGATACATGAAGAGGTATTGAAATATGGAGTTAAATATACAGGTGTTACAGTTCACTTGGTAGATGAAGGCACAGATACAGGGCCTATTATTTTGCAAGAAGTAGTCCCTGTAGAAGATTCTGATACTGTTGAAAGTCTAAGTAAAAAGGTTCTAGAAATAGAACATAAAATCCTAGTGAAAGCTATCAAACTCTATTGTGATAACTCTTTAGAAATAGAGGATAGGAAAGTTTGTGTAAGGGAGGTAGGCAATTGAAAAGAGCATTAATAAGTGTTTATGATAAAACAGGAATCGTTGAATTCTCAAAAGGCTTAATAGAATTAGGTTGGGACATAATCTCTACTGGAGGTAGCTATAAAACATTAAAAGAAGCTGGCCTTCCCGTAATGGAAGTAGAAGATGTTACAGGTTTTCCAGAAATATTAGATGGTAGAGTAAAGACTTTAAATCCTTATATTCATGGTGGGCTCTTATACATGAGGGGAAACCAAGATCATGAAGACAAAATAAAAGAGATGAATATAAGACCAATAGATATGGTAGTAAATAACCTTTATCCTTTTGAAGAAACTATTAAAAAACAAGGTGTCACACAAGAGGAAATAATAGAGAATATAGATATAGGCGGACCATCTATGATAAGAGCTGCAGCTAAAAATTATGCTTCAGTAACTGTAATAGTGGATCCAAAGGATTACACCCTTATATTAAATGAATTAAAAGATAAGGCTAATACTAGCTTAGAGATCAGAAGATACCTAGCTAGAAAGGTCTTTAATTACACTGCTTACTATGATACTTTAATCTCTAATTATTTTAATAATATAGATGGAGAAGTGTTCCCAGAAAAGCTTACCCTTGCATATAATAAGAACAAGCTACTACGTTATGGTGAAAATCCACATCAAAAGGCAGCCTATTACCATGAAGTAAATCTTAATAAAGGTAGCTTAAGCCATGCTGTTCAATTACACGGCAAAGAATTATCCTTTAATAATATAAATGATTCTAATGGAGCATTAAAAATCCTTAAGGAATTCCAAAACCCTACTGTAGTGGCTGTAAAGCATGCTAACCCATGTGGAATAGGAAGTGGGGCTAATATATCAGAAGCCTATAAAAAGGCCTATGAATCTGACAAATCATCTATATTTGGTGGAATAATAGCTGCCAACAGAGAAATAGATGAAGAAATAGCTGAAGAGATTAATAAGATATTTATAGAAGTAGTTTTGGCACCATCCTTTTCAGAAAAGGCTGTGGAAATCCTGACAAGTAAAAAGAATATCCGACTTATTCAAATAGAAGATATAACAAATACAGATTATCCTGAATGGGACCTAAAAAAGACTTTAGGGGGAATATTAATCCAAGAAAGGGACAATATATTATTGCACGAAGAAGTAAAAATTGTTACTGATAGACATCCAACAGAAGAGGAAATGGAAGATTTATTCTTTGCATGGAAGTCAGCTAAACATATTAATTCTAATGGGGTTGTAATTGCTAAAAATGGAGCCACAATAGGTATTGGACTTGGAGAAGTAAACAGGTACTGGGCTGTGGAAAATGCCATTAAAAGAGCTGGTGAAAATATTGAGGGAGCAGTAATAGCTTCAGATGGATTTTTTCCATTTAGTGATTCTATAAAACTTCTAGGTGAAAGTGGAATCAAAGCCATAATTCAACCTGGTGGATCCATAAAAGATCCAGAAGTAATTCAGGAAGCCAATAAGCATGGTATTGCAATGATATTTACTAATATAAGACACTTCAAACACTAATATAATATAGATAGAGGCTAAATTCAATCCCCCCCGAATTTAGCCTCTATTTTTCTATTCCGTGTACTATTAGTCTGCCATTTCCTATTCCAACAAAATTTAATCTTAGAACTATAGAAGAACAAACTGAAATGCCTAAAACAGGTTTAATAGAATTGACTACTATTATAGGATTAAGTATAATAACAATAGCAGCAGCATTTATAGTTAAAAAGAGAATATACGGATAAGATGAGGTGACCTTATGAGCGATTTTGGTAGCAGATTGAAGAATATTAGAAAAATCAGGTCTATCACCCAAAGTGATTTGGCTAAAAGCATCCAAGTCGGTCAGTCAACCATTGCTAATTATGAGAATAATACAAGGTTTCCAGGTAGTCAAATATTAACACAAATATCAGACTATCTGGAAGTCAGTGTAGATTATCTTCTTGGACTAAGTGAAGTTGATGAAATAGAACATGTGGAAATAGAATATGATCATGAGTATGATATAAAAAAGATATATCTACATTTATTTAATATATTATTAGATGGAGATATTGAGCAGGCAAAAAGCATAATTAAGGATATTAGCGCCAGTGGTATTAGTTCTATAATTATTATTGAGAATATATTTCTCCCAATATTAAAATTGCTTGGTGATAAGTGGCAAAGCCATGAGATTAATATTGCAGAAGAGCATAGTATAACAGAAACAATAAACACTTTATTTTCATATATTTCTGAATCACAAGTGATTAAAGAAAAGAAGGATATTAAAGTTTTATTTATGGCACCCCCAGGTGAAGAACATATAATTAGTCTTAAAATGTCTACTGAATATTTTAGGCGTAGAGGATGGAATACAATATTTATTGGCACAAGCATACCAATAAATAGCCTATTGGAAATAGTAAAAAGTGATAAAATAGATATAATTGTACTTTCAGCCATAAGGCAAGATTCAATAAATAGCGCCAGTTATCTGGTGGAAGCACTAAGATCTAATTTAAAAGAAAAGACCCCAAAGATTTTATTAGGAGGAAATATTAGAGACCAATCTAATAAAACCTTGATTAAAAGTTTTGCAGATTACAATATATCCTCTATACAAGAACTTTCCAAATCATTGGAAGAAATAGAAAAAGAAATATTAGCTAAGTAATAGAAGATTCTTCTATTGCATAGCTATTTTTATTGGACAATATATTTACTTTTATACTTTAGTAGGCTTATATTTGTATAATTCGAAAAATATGATAAAATATAGAGAAGAAGCTGAAATTATAAGATTCCTGGGAGGGTTACACAAATGAGGATATTAGTAGTAGGTAGTGGCGGTAGAGAACATGCTCTTTGTTGGAAAATTTCCACGTCCAAAAGAGTCAAAGATATATACTGTGCTCCAGGGAATGGAGGAACAAGTGCTGTAGCCACAAATGTAGATATCAAAGCTAATGATATTGAAGGCTTGTTGGCCTTTGCAATAGAAAAGCAAATCGACTTAACTATTGTAGGTCCTGAGGAAGCTCTATGTTTGGGTATAGTAGATGAATTTATTAAAAATGGCCTGAGAATATTTGGTGCCAACAAAAAATCTGCACAATTAGAAGCTAGTAAGGAATATTCTAAGGAATTTATGAAAAACTATAATATTCCTACTGCAAGATATAATAGTTATACAGATTACGATCAAGCTATAGAAGGCTTAAAAGAATATACTTATCCTCTAGTAATCAAAGCAGATGGATTATGCGCTGGTAAAGGCGTAGTTATATGTGAGAATGAGGAAGAGGCCAAGAAGACTTTAAAAGATATTTTAGAAAATAAAGTATTTGGACAAGAAGGCAGTAAGATTATAATAGAAGAATTTTTAGATGGCATTGAAACTTCACTTTTATGTTTTGTTACTGAAGGTAGAATAATCCCTATGGATACTGCCAGAGATTATAAAAAAATATATGATGGAGACCAAGGTCCTAATACTGGTGGTGTTGGATGCTTTTCACCAAGTTCATTACTTACAAAAGAGTTAAATAGAAAAATTGAAAGAAATATATTAAATAACATAAGATTTGGACTCTCTAACGATGAAATGGATTTTAAAGGGGTCTTATTTATAGGTCTTATGATAGTTGATGATGAACCATTGGTCTTAGAATTTAATGTTCGCTTTGGTGACCCTGAAACACAAGTATTAATACCAAGATTAGGTGGAGACATAATTGATGTGTTTCAAAAGACCATAGATGGGGTATTAAATAAGACGGACTTGGTCTGGGATGAAGATTATTGTGTAACAGTAATTGCCCATTCTCATGGCTACCCTGGAGAATTTGAAAAGGGTTTCGAAATCACAGGCTTAGAAGACCTTGATGAGAATATTATATTGTTTCATAGTGGTACAAAAATTCTAGATGATAAATTAGTTACCAATGGAGGAAGAGTATTTGCTGTAACTTCCAAGGGCCAAAGCTTAGAAGAAGCTAGAAATAATATTTATAGAAATATAGACAAGATAAAGTTTCAAGGAATGACTTATAGAAAAGATATAGGTCAGCATGAAGATGATGAATTAATTTAAAAACTTAAATTACTTATTTCCAAAAGTATCTAATAATGTTATACTGATGGAAAGCAGTGAAATAAGTAGATAATATAAACTTAATTATAGGAGGAGATTTTTTGAAAACAGACGTACAGATAGCTCAAGAAGCGAAGATTTTACCAATTAGTGAAGTTGCTGTAAAATTAGGACTAAAAGAAGATCAATTAGAGCATTATGGTAAGTATAAAGCCAAAATTTCTTTAGATGTTTTAGAAGAAAGAAAAGACAAAGAAGATGGTAAATTAATATTAGTAACAGCAATTAGCCCTACTCCAGCAGGAGAAGGAAAGACTACTGTTAATATTGGTTTAGCTATGGCCTTAAACAGAATCGGTAAATCTGCTATAACAGCTACAAGAGAGCCTTCATTAGGACCAAGCTTTGGTGTAAAAGGTGGAGCAGCTGGTGGAGGATATTCACAAGTAGTTCCAATGGCAGACATTAACTTACATTTTACAGGTGATTTCCATGCTATAACTTCAACACATAACTTGTTATCAGCATTATTAGACAATCATCTGCAACAAGGAAACAAATTAAACATAGACCCTAGAAGAGTTGTTTGGGGTAGAGTAGTTGATATGAATGATAGAGCACTTAGAAATATAGTAGTAGGTCTAGGCGGAAGAACCAACGGAGTTCCAAGAGAAGATGGATTCCAAATTACAGTAGCTTCAGAAATCATGGCAATCTTTGGTTTAGTTAATAACTTAGAAGAATTAAAAGAAAAAATGGGTAACATAATAGTTGCATATACTTATGACAACGAACCAGTATTTGCAAGAGATTTAAAAGCTGAAGGAGCAATGGCATTATTAATGAAGGATGCTCTAGCACCTAACTTAGTTCAAACACTAGAAGGAACACCAGCATTAATTCACGGTGGACCATTTGCTAATATAGCACACGGTTGTAACACTATGATAGCAACAAAAATGAGCTTGAAACTAGCTGACTATACAATAACAGAAGCAGGATTTGGTGCAGACTTAGGAGCAGAAAAATTCTTTAACATTAAATCTAGAATTGCAGATTTAAAACCAAATGCGGCTGTTGTAGTAGCAACTGTAAAAGCACTAAAACATCATGGTGGAGTTAAGAAAGACCAATTAGGAGAAGAAAACCTTGAAGCATTAGCTGCAGGATTTGAAAACCTAGAAAAACATTTAGAAAACGTAAGCAAATATGGAATTCCAGCACTTGTAGCAATTAATAAATTCCCAACAGACACAGAAGCTGAACTTAACTTTATTCAAGAAAGATGTAAAGAATTAGGGTCAGAAGCTATTCTTACAGAAGTATGGGGCAAAGGTGGAGAAGGTGGAGAAGAGTTAGCAAAGAGAGTTGTTGAAATTGTAGAAAACAAAGAATCCAACTTTAAAGTTCTTTACGACGTAAACTCATCTATCAGAGAAAAAATCGAAACTATAGCTAAAGAAATGTATGGAGCTGACGGTGCAGACTTTACTAAAGCATGTGAAAAACAAATAGCAACAATTGAGAAATTAGGATTTGACAAATTACCAATATGTATGGCAAAAACTCAATACTCATTCTCAGATGATCCTACTTTACTAGGTAGACCTAAAGGATTTAGGATAACAGTAAGAGATATTAAGGTGTCTAGAGGAGCAGGCTTCTTAGTTGCTTTAACTGGAGAAGTAATGACAATGCCAGGACTTCCAAAAGTTCCTGCAGCAAATAATATGGATATATTACCATCTGGAGAAATTGTAGGATTATTCTAAAATTAGGCTGGGTAAGTCCCAGCCTTTTTAATACACATTCCACTTCCTTACACTAATGGACAAGTGGATTACAAAAGGAGGAAACTATATGGGTTATAGTTCAAGAATGAAAAACGATCAAGCAGATGGACTATTTGAAGCGATTCTTAGTCTAGAAACAATGGATGAAGCCTACAGATTCTTTGAGGATGTATGTACTATTAAAGAAATACAGTCCATAGCTCAAAGATTAGAAGTAGCAAAGTTACTTAAATCAGGAAAAACTTATAATGAAATTGAAGAAGCAACTGGTGCAAGTACTGCAACTATTAGTAGAGTAAATAGATCATTAAATTATGGTGCAGATGGCTACAATATTGCTTTTAGAAAAACAGGCTTCATAGAAGAATAAAAAAGGGATCTCCGTGAGGAAATCCTTTTTTTTATTCAGGTATAAAATCTTCAAATATAAAAAGATCAAATTTATTTAAACTATTACTTATATGGTCATTTGAAGTTACAGTATATGCTATGGTTGGTACTTTATATAAAGCTTTAGACAATGAAAATGAAAACATATTGCTAAACTTATAATTAAATGCAATAAAATCTGGTTTGGATAAAAAATTTAACATTAGATTTTGTAGGGCAAAATTAAGAACTTTTGAAGGTGGAGCTCCTTTTTTACCAGCAAATTTTGATGAAAGTTGGCCTCGGACAACCTCAGGTCTATTCTTTTTGTACCACCTAAGAGCCAAGGGGTTAAAGCTTTCAATACAATAAAGTCCATCATAATTTTGTAAAATATTATCTCCTATCTCACAGACCTTTACATTATTTCCAGGTATTTTATATTCAATTATCAGGGGAACTTGTCCACTAACTAGGTCCAAAACTTCCTGAAAAAGTGGAATATACTGGTCTGAATCATATAAGCTTAGGCTTCTCAATTCTTCATAAGTAAGATCCCTAACCTTCTTATCTACTCCACAAACCCTATTTAAGGTAAAGTCATGAAATACAAGAGGAATATTATCACTGGATAATTGAACATCAAATTCTATTCCATAGTTATTTTCAATAGCCAACTTAAAAGCCTCTATGCTATTTTCAGGTGCAATATTCTTATCACCATGAAGACCTCTATGAGCATAATGAAGATCCATAAAAGCCATCATATCCGGCTTATTTATCATTCTAGGCATAATAGCTAAAAGATACAAGATTAGGATTGTTAGAATTGCAATAAATACTCTCATTATATCATCCCTTTAATTTTAGTCGTCTATATCAAAATGTTCTAAGGAACTTTTCTTTTTTTCTGGTTTTGAATCACCATGGTGAACAAATAACATTGTACAAAGACTTGCTAATGAAAATACAACACTGTAAGGGAAAAGTGTACGATAATTAATATCTAGTAGGAAACCAGATGCTATTGGAGTAAAAACCTGAGCTGCCATTGATGCTGTATAGTAGAAGCCAGTGTATTTACCTACATCTGCACTACGACTCATTTCAACTACCATAGGGTATGAGTTAACACTTATGGAAGCCCATCCAATACCAGTAAATGCAAAGATAACATTTATCCAAGCTGAATACTCTTTAAATAAAAATCCAAAAAAGTAAGAAATACTCATCATAGTAATACCAATAATAATAGTCTTTTTTCTCCCAATTTTACTTGATATGATACCTATTGGAATATATGAAAGGATTGCTGCACCAGTGGCAACCATAAGAGCATTAGCAAAACCCCCACCCTGCATTCCCCAAACTTTTGTGGCATATCTTGAAAATGCAGTAGTTATTGCATTATAGGCAGTAAACCATAAAAATACAGAAGTAAGTAAAAAGTATAAAGATCTTTTGACTTCAGGTAACATAGGTTCATTTTCTCTTTTTACCTCTTCAGGTGTATCCTTAAAATGACCATGCTTATCTTCAGCAACTTCTTTTAAAAGTTTATTTTCTTTTATAGTTAAGAAAAGCACAGTAACTGCTATTACCATCAGTGAGGCAACAGCTAAGAAAACTTTCATATAAGATGGATTCTCTACTTTGGGAATAAGAATACTAATCATTAGCAGAGTAAAGATTGCACCTACTGCTCCCATTAAATTTATTATTGCATTTGCTTTACTTCTTAGTGGCTTAGGAGTAAGGTCTGGCATTAAAGCTACTGCAGGGGACCTATATGTACTCATGGCAATTAGTACAATACCTAAAGATAGAAAAAATAAGATAAAATTGTTATTTTGGGCTGAAATGGGAATTAAAATCATAAAAATAACTGCTAGCACAGTACCTCCAAGAATAAATGGAGTTCTTTTACCAATCCTTGTAGAAACCCGGTCAGACAGAGCTCCAAATAATGGTAGCATGAAAAGAGCCAATACATTGTCAACTGCCATAATTGTCCCTGTAACAGTTTCTTTAAGACCAAAGGTATTTTGTAAAATTAAAGGAATAATACTGTCATACATTTGCCAAAAAGCAGCTATGGACATAAAAGCTAGTCCAATAAAAATAGTTCGTTTGGTATTTAACTTCATCTAGTTACCTCCCTATCATTAATATAACTTCATTATATCATCCAATATTTTTATAAACAATGTATTTAGATTAAAAGAGTCCTAATCCTGTCATTCCGAATGCAATGAGAAATCTAATCTTTAAGATTTGTGTTCCATTGGTAGTAACTGTCACTTTGTAGACAAGGACAATCTGTGATATAATAGTTTAATCAGAGGATTTTAAGGGATTTTGACAAAAGGGGGCACAAACAAGTGAAAAAGATAAAAAAAATAATGCCAATAATAATGGCTATAGTGATTATATTTAGTGGACAATTTTCACCAAGAACTGAGGCAGCAAGAGCTATTAGACTTTTTGTAAATGGAAGGGATATTACTGAGTTATCAAGTCCAAGAATAGAAAGTGATAGAACTCTAGTACCTATACGTTTTATTTCAGAAGAGCTAGGGGCTAAGGTAACTTGGGATAATGAAAATAGAACAGTTAAGGTAGAAAAGGATGGCAATACATTTCTATTGAGAATTGATAGTAGATTAGTAGAATATAATAATGGAGCTTCTTATGAGATAACAGACGTAGCACCAAAGATAATAAATGATCGTACTTTTGTACCACTGAGACTAGTAAGTAATGCATTAAATATAAATATAAATTGGGATGAAGCCAATAGATATGTATTGGTAGATTCAGAAAAACCTACAGAAGTTGATGCAGGATTTAAGGTAAATATTATCTCCCAACAAGCAGGTGCAAGCATAAATGGAAAAACTCAACTACAAATGACTTCATCACCAACCTTTGCCAAACTTGAAGGCAGTGTTAAGTATTTATTGCTAGATCCAAATACAGGTAAAGGCAATGTAATAGCTAGGGGTCAAGAAGTATTGGGAGCTTATGAGTATATTCCTAGACTTGAGCATAATGGAAACCGGGTATTAGTTGGAGCCTTTTATGATAAAGCTGGTAACTTTGTAGCAGGTCATGCTATACCAGTAAATGTAAATGTAGTACCCAGAGTATCTTTAAATGGATTATTTGATGGACAAGTAATCACAGGAGCAACCAAAATGTCTGCTGATGTTAACTTTGTCGCTTCTTATATAAAATATGAATTTACCAATTTAAATAGCGGAACAATTACTTTAACAGAATTTCAAGATCAAAAAGTAGAATATAATTGGAATCCACTATTTGACAACAATGGATATTACTCAATTAAAGCTATTGCATATGATAGTGAAGGTAGAGAATACAAAAGTGGACCAATAAATCTGCAAGTAGCATTAGCAAGACCAACAGAAAAACTATCCTTATTAGGTGTTAAAGAAGGTCAAGTAGTAAATAATGTAGTTAGCTTACTAGCATCTAGAAACTTCCCAGTTAGGGAAACAGAATATCTTATGAGAGATGTAAATACAGGAGTGGTAACTAGCATTGCAAAAATTCCATATGGAGAATATAAATGGATACCAACACAAGCATCCTCAGGACTTAAGGAACTTTGGGTAAGAGTCATAGATTCAAAAGGTATACTACGTGATAGTGCACCAATAAGAGTTACCATAGATGGAACACCAAAAGCTTTTCTTTCAGGTATAGGGCCAAAACAGGTTGTAACTGGAGCGATTAAAATAAAAACCACAAGTAATGTGGCAATAGAAAGTGTAAATTATATCTTAACAAATAATAAAACAGGGGCTAAAAGAGTACTTGCAAAGGATCAAAATCCATCTGTAGAATATACCTATACACCAGTAAGTGGAGATTCCGGTGAAGTAACTATTCAAGCAGAAGCAATATTTGGTGGCAAGAAGCTTTTAACTGAAAAAGTTGCCTTTAAAGTATATTTAGGGAAAATTCATGGACCTAGGGCAGTAATTGAAAAAGATAAATTTATCTCAATGGCATCAAAACTTGCCAAAGAGTCTCAAGAAAAAACTGGAATGTCAGCAGCCCTTCAAACCGCTCAATCTATATTAGAAACAGGCTTTGGTCAATCAGTTCCAGTAGACAAATATACTGGATTACTATCCAACAACCTATTTGGAATAAAAGGTAAAGGACCAGCAGGTGCAGTAACATCAAGTACTTGGGAAGTATATAATGGAGTAAGATATACTATAGATGCAGACTTTAGAGCTTATGACAGTGTTGCCGCTAGTTGGGCCGATCATAAGGAATTCCTTAAAAAGGAAAGATATGATAATTTAAGAGCTGTAATGCATGATCCACTTCAGGGAGCATGGGCACTAAAAACAGCAGGTTATGCAACAGACCCTGAATATCCAATAAAATTAATGAGATTAATAAAACAATATAATTTATTAGAATTAGATAAAGTAGGAATTTAAATGAGAGAGGGATTTTACTGAAAGGTAAAACCCTCTTTAAATTGGAAATTTATTAAAAATGGATATATATAATATGAAGGGAAATAACTATACAAGAGACAGATAAGTAAACTTCATGAAAAACATGAAAGTTAGTCAGACTAGGAAAGGAAAAGAAAATATGAAAAGTAAATTTAAGAATAATATAATCCTAATACTATTAATAGTAGGTGGGATTTTTAACGATTTTGTTTTAAGAGCATTAACTATGGGAATCACATTTTATTGGAAGCCAATTGTAGCAAGTATACCAATGATAATATTTGCCAGTATATTAGCCATGTTTCTATCATTTAAAAATAGAAACCCAATTTATGTATTTTTATCAGCATCATTTAGCATTATCACTGCTTTAAACTATTTGTACTTCAAACATTACTCCTCATTTTTATCCTTATCATTAGTAAAGCAATTTAAACAGCTTAAGGAATTAGGTTCTAGTATTTCTAGTACATTAGATATTAGGGTATTAATATTTTTTCTACCAACCATAGTGATGATAATGGTTATTAGAAAGTTAAAAAAGGAAAACTTCTTTGAAAAAGCAGAAGCCTCAAGAACTAGCATAGGAGCTTTTGGACCATTAGTAATTGGAGCGGTACTATTGGCTTTTGTCTTTAAAACTTTAACAAGTACTGATTTAAGTCGTCTAGCTAAACAGTGGAATAGACCATATATTGTAGAGCAACTAGGAATATATACCTATACTGCTGCAGACTTTGTTAAGATTGCATTTACACCTAAAATAACAACCCTACCTGAAATAGAAGTTTCTAATATATTAGAAGAATTGGTGGAGGACAATGTTAATTCTAAAGGCAACAATGAATATAAAGATATATTTAAAGGCAGAGATGTCTATGTAATTCATTATGAAAGTGCACAGACCTTTGCTATGAATAAAAGCTTTGAAGATGGGCCAGTAACTCCATTTTTAGATAAAATGGCAGCTGAAGGATTATACTTCAACAACTTTTACCCACAACATTCAGTAGGGACTAGTAGTGACTCAGAATTTACATTTAATACTTCCTTATTACCAATTAATAATGGAACAGTATTTATAACCCATAGTGATAGAGAATATGAAACATTTGAAAAATTGCTAAAAAAAGAAAATTACTACACTATGAGCATGCATGGAAATAACGGAGACTTTTGGAATAGAAATGTAATGCACAAAACTCTAGGTTATGACAGATTCTTTAGCAAAGAAGATTATATTATAGATGAAGAAGTAGGCCTAGGTTTAAGTGATATTAGCTTCTTCAAGCAATCTATTGAAAAGATAAAAGCTATTAAAGAAGAAAAAGATCTACCTATAATGGCAACATTAATAACTTTATCTCATCACTATCCATTTGATGATTTAGAAACTTATGGTGAATTTAATGTAGGACATTTAGAGGAAACTTCCATAGGAAATTACCTAAAATCCTATAATTATGCAGATAGAGCACTTCAGTCATTTGTAGAGGAAATGGATGAGGAAGGACTCCTAGACAATGCAGTAATAGTACTTTATGGAGATCATCACGCAAAAATATCCAAAGCTGATTATAGTAAATTCCATAATTATAATGAAGAAGAGGACAGATATTACACTAAAGAAGATGAAGAGTTCATAGTTATAGATGAATTATTTGCAAAAGAATTGAAACGTACACCCTTTATTATTTGGTCAAAAGATGGAAAAGTAAATGAAACTATAGATACTCCAATGGGAATGGTAGATGCTTTGCCAACCCTGGGCAACATGTTAGGTATATTTAATCCCTACCAATTAGGAATAGATATCATGTCTGCAAAGGATAATACAGTAATATTTCCAGATGGTGATTGGTTAAATAAAGATTCATATTTTTCTGTATCAACTTCCAAATATTATAGTTTTAATAAAGAAGAAGTAATAGAAAATCCAGATTTAATAGGAGCAAATGAAAATATAGAAGAAAGAATACAACTTTCAAACAATATAATTCAAAATAATTTGATTAGACTATTTAATGGCCTATTAGCTCAAAATCAAAGAATTAAAATGTTAATAGACAATAATATATCATAATTAGGGGCAGACTAGTTTTAAAAGCTAGTCTGCTTTTTATTTTGTGTTATAATGGAAATTAGATAGTATACAGGGGGGATATAATGTTAGAGATTAATAAAATTTACCATGGCTTTAGATTATTAGAAGAAAGTACAGTAGAGGAACTGGGTTCAGTTGCAAGAGTCTTCCATCATGAAAAATCTGGCGCTAGATTAATGCAAATAGCAAACCATGATGACAACAAGGTGTTTTCAATAGGCTTTAGGACACCAGCAACTGATAGCACAGGTGTACCACATATATTAGAACATTGTGTATTGTCAGGATCTAGAAAATATACTACAAAAGAGCCCTTTATGGATATGGTAAAAGGATCATTACAGACTTTTATCAACGCTATGACTTTCAGTGATAAAACCCTTTATCCAGTTGCCAGTAAAAATGAAAAAGACTTCTTCAACTTAATGGATGTTTATTTAGATGCAGTTTTATATCCAAAGATTTATGAATTACCTGAGATATTTATGCAAGAAGGCTGGCATCATGAAATATTTAATAAAGAGGATAAAATAACATACAAAGGTGTAGTTTATAATGAAATGAAAGGAGCATATTCATCTCCAGAAACAATTCTTATGGAAAACATAGCTAGGTCATTATATCCAGATACATCTTATCAGTATTCTTCTGGGGGCAACCCAGATGAAATTCCTGAACTGACCTATGAAGACTTTTTAAATTTTCATAAAACCCTATATCATCCTTCTAATAGCTATATTTATCTTTATGGAGATGGTGATATTGACAAGCAGCTTTCACATATTAATGACAACTACTTATCAAATTTTGATAGGATAGAAGTAGATTCTCATATTGCAATGCAGTTACCATTTACTACAAGAAATGAAATCATAGATTACTATTCAATCTCAATGGATGATAATGATGAAAATAAAACTTATTTAAGTTTAAACTTTGTTTTAGCTGATAATACTGATTTAGAAAGTTATTTAATGAACAATATAATAGGGCAAATCTTAATAGACTCAGAAGCTGCACCCCTTAAAAAGGCCTTAATCCTTGCAGAAATAGGTGAAGATATATTCTCAACTAATGTAGGAGGTCTACAACCAGGCTTTGGGATTGTTGCAAAGAATACCACAATAGATAAAAAAGACTTATTTAAAGAAACCATATATGATACTTTAAATAAAATAGTTGAAGACGGCTTGGATAAAAGTTTAATAGAAGCGGCTATTAATATTGTAGAATACGACCTAAGAGAGGCATCAAAGTTTCCTACTAAAGGTTTAATATATAATATGCTTGCTTTAGATAGCTGGCTATATGATGGAAATCCAATTTCGCATCTTAAATATGGGGATGTAATAAATGGATTGAGAGAAAAGATCAATACCACCTATTTTGAAGACTTCATTAAAAAGTATATTATTAATAACCCTCATAGTTCTCTTGTAATTATCCAACCTAAAAAAGGTTTAGGAGAAGAAAAAGAAAAGATTCTCGAAAGAAAATTAGATGAATATAAGAAATCACTTACAGAAGAAGAACTAGACTTATTAATTTTAGAAAACAACAAGCTTAAAGAAATGCAATTAGGTGATGATACTGAAGAAGCCAAGGCTACAATACCTAAGCTATCAATATCAGATGTAAATCCAAGAGTGGAAGAGATTCCACAGGAAATATTAAAAGATAAGGATACAACCATATTATTTCACAATATATTCACTAGCAAAATAGCTTATTTAGACTTATATTTTGATATATCAATGCTTAAGGAAGAACATATTCCATATGCCAATTTATTAGCTGGATTATTGGGAAAAATGGATACTGAAACTAGATCCTATAGTGACTTATCAAACAGTATTTATGTAGCTAGTGGAGGAATTGATTTTCAAGCTGGGAATTTCATTAATCCAGATGAGTCTTTTAATCCTAAGATTGTTGTTAAAGGCAAAGCCATTGGTGATGGTATTGTGGAATTAATAAAGTTAATTTCAGAAATAATAAGGTCCACAAAGTTAGAAGACTACTCCAGAATTAAAGAGATAATTTTGCAAATAAAATCTAGAATGGAAATGAATATAGTTAATAGAGGTAATGATGTAGCATCTGCAAGAGTAAGTTCATATTTTTCAGCCCCTTGGAATTACACTGAAAAATTAACAGGCTTAGATTTTTATTGGTTTATATGTGATATGATAGAAAACTTTGACGATAAAAAAGAAGTCCTAATATCTAATCTTAAGGAAGTATATAAGACTATATTTAATAGGAACAATTTAATCCTTAGTTTTACAGGAGATGAAGAAGATCTTAATATTGTAAAAAATAATCTAGGAACAATAGTAGAAGGACTTAACAGCTCAAAAATTATAGGCCAGGAATATAACTTTAAAGAAGAAAGGTTAAATGAAGGAATCCTTTCAACTTCTAATGTTCAATATGTTTCTAAAGGATACAATTTCAATAAACTTGGCTATGAATACACTGGTAATATGAGAGTTTTAATGACTATATTAAATGGAGATTACTTGCATAATAGAATAAGAGCCCAAGGTGGAGCCTATGGAGCTGGTATATCTCTTGAAAAGTCAGGTCGACTAGTCACATATTCATACAGAGACCCTAATCTAAAAAACACTGTAGCTGTATATGATCAGATGTCAGACTTTATTAGTAAATTGAATTTTACAGAATCCGAGCTAACTCAATTTATAATAGGTACTATGGCACGACTAGACCCTGCTACAACTCCACATATGAAGGGTCAAATAGCAACAGCTAGATATATAACTAATGAAAGCTTAGCAGATGTTCAAAAAACTAGAGATCAAGTATTATCAACAAGCCTTGATAATATAAAATCATTGGCACCCTTATTAGCTGATACAATGAAAGAAGAATATTTATGTGTATTAGGTAATGAAGCCAAGATAAAAGAAGAGGGACACCTATTCAAAAGAATAGTAAAATTAAATAAATAAGGACCAAAACACTGGGGACAGTCCCCAGTGTTTTGAATACATAAAAAATGTTAAGGGGGAGAGGCCTTGAATATTATTATGAAAAGGATAGAATACGGAACAGAAGAATATGAAAGATCCATAGACATTAGAAATCACGCATTTAGAATACCCTGGGGACTAGATATTCGAGATGAAGATTTAACAGGGGATGCTGACATGGATATGTACGGCGGCTACTTGGACGATAATATGATAGCCACTGTATTCTTAACAGAAGACGATAGCAAAACAGCCAGGGTAAAAAGTGTAGCCATTTTAGAAGAATACAGAATTAAAGGCTTAGGTAGATATTTAATGAACTTTATAGAAGACCTTGCAAGACAAAGAGGCTATGAAAAAGTTCACTTAATGGGCAGAGTTTCAGTAGAAGGATTTTATCATAAACTAGGATACAAGACCCTAAGCCAGCCATTTGACTATAATACTATACCCCATATAGATATGGAAAAAGACTTGTAAAGACCAAAACACTGGGGACAGTCCCCAGTGTT
>CAZAGS010000007.1:0-17387 GCA_964484955.1 uncultured Tissierellaceae bacterium | reverse complement strand
CGGGGAGAATATGCCATTATAAAGATTCAAGAATTGGATAGGTTAAAGGCGACAATCAGAGTACTAGCCAAGCTAGAAGAAGGCGAGAAATCAGCAAGAGAAAAGGGTTGGCTTTCAGCAGATGATGTTGAAGCTACATTGGGACTATAGGTATGCCTAGAAGTTGATAAAGTTCGAATTGTACGTGTGTTAAATGAACAGCAAAACTATATGCAAAAATTGTTTGGGATTAGCTCAGAAACTGATGAAGATTATAGGGAATAATAATAAATGAATTCAAAGATATAATCTGAAGACAATGGAGACTACCTTTTTAAGGTAGTCTTTTTGTTGGTTTAAATGATATTTATATTATATAATAGACTTAATGAAAAGTTATTAAAGGAGGAAAATATATGAGTAGTTGTTGTAATGATAAAGGACCTAAAAAGATTAAAGAGTGGGGAACAGTAGATAAAAAGCCAAATTCCAGTAGTAAAAAATATATAGTATTATTCAGTCTAATTGTAGTAGCTGTAATAGGATTTATTGTTTTGAGATAGAAAAAGACTTGTAAAGAAAGAGGGATATAAATGGATGAGAGTAAATTATCAGCAACTAATCATTCTATGCTATTTGCACTGATTTCAAAAAACATAATATCCACATTTGCTAAAAAAGGCGAAAGGGTCATTATGGATGCTGTTAAGAAATATGGCAATCAACGTGGGAAGAGGATGGCATTAAGAGCAGAAATGGACGGACAACCATTAGATGTTAAATCTTATTTAGCCTATGGAGAATGGGAAGCCTCACCTGGAGAAACAGATTGGAGATATACTAATTTCTCCCCTGAGTTCACCATGGAAAACCATAAATGCCCATGGTATGATGCTTGGAAAAAATATGGTATAAACGATTTCGGGAAATTATATTGTACTGTAGTTGACGCAGCATTAGCAGAAGGATTTGCTAATCTGGACCTAAAAGTACTTAAAACTCTATCCTTTGGTGATGATAGTTGTGATTTTATCTTTATCCATAATAGCTTGCCAGAAGATGATAAAAAAGAGCTAGAGATATTAAAACAGAAATTAGGGTCAAAAGCAAAAATGCCTTGGGATTATCATATAGGGCATTTATATTATAAAATGTCAGAAGTTATTTATGAAGAATTAGGGGAGAAGGGTAAAGCACAAGTGGAAGATGCACTAGATGAATATGCAAACCTATTTGGTCCTATTACTAAGGAATTCGTTCTAAAGTACAAGGATACTGATTTTGATATAGTAGAAGAATATGTAGGGATTTAGGGTAGCTATTGATAAAGAGCTAGTTTTATTATAGTTCAAAAAACACTATAATTAATGTAGTAGGATAAATTCTAAGAGGGCTGAATACTTTGAAATGGTCAGAAGCAAGGGAAAATTATCCAAACAAATGGTTACTATTTGAGGCTATAGAAGCATACTCAAAGGATGGACAAAGAATTGTTTTAAAGCTTTCTGTTATATGCATATATAATATGTTAATCTCTTTATTTTACAGCCTTTATTAAATTAAGCATTCATAATTATATGGCTTCTTTTTAGTTGGAAAAACTATCTCCAATACTATATAATAAGGAGAGAAGAATACTTAGGACCAAAACACTGGGGACTGTCCCCAGTGTTTTGAATACATGGGATGGTGAATTATGGATTATTTAGAAGGATTAAATGAAAGACAAAAGGAAGCGGTTCTTCATACTGAAGGGCCATTACTTATTATGGCCGGTGCAGGTTCGGGAAAGACTCGTGTTGTAACTCATAAGATTGCTTATTTAATAAAGGAAAAGAATGTGTTTCCAGGTAATATACTAGCTATTACTTTTACAAATAAAGCAGCTAATGAAATGAAGGAAAGAGTTGCTAAATTACTAGATACTAATGTCGATAGTATGTGGATGGGTACATTTCACTCCATATGTGTGAGAATGTTAAGACGTGATATTCATAAGATTGGCTATGATAGAAGCTTTTCTATATATGATAGAGATGATCAAATTACACTTATAAGAGAGTGTATAAAAGAGATAAATTTAGATAAAGAAATGTTCAAAGAAAGAAGTGTTTTATCACAAATTTCTAGTTTTAAAGATGAACAATTAGATCCAGACAAATATATAAATGAAAATTATGGAGACTATTATGCCAGAAATGTAGGGGAAATATATGCCCTATATCAAAAGAAGTTAAAGCAATATAATGCCCTAGACTTTGATGACTTAATTATAAAGGCAGTAGAATTATTAGTAGCAGAAAAAGACATAAGAGAATACTACCAACAAAGATTCCAATACGTATTTGTAGACGAATACCAAGATACAAACAAGATACAATACAATTGGATAAAGATATTATCCGCAGGACACCGTAATTTATGTGTGGTAGGGGATTCGGACCAAAGCATTTACGCTTTCAGAGGGGCTGATGTCTCTAATATATTAGACTTTGAAAAAGAATTCAAAGATTCCAAAGTCGTGCTCCTTGAACAAAATTATAGGTCAACTCAAAAGATTTTAACTGTAGCTAATAAAGTTATAAGAAACAACTATAGTAGACATGAAAAGAATCTCTGGACGGATAATGTAGAAGGAGACCCTATTAGGTATGAGCAATTAGATTATTCTGATGAAGAGGCTAGATTTGTTGCTGATGAAATACGACAGTTTATTAATTATAAAGGATACAAAGCATCTGAGATAGCTATACTTTATAGAACTAATGCACAATCCAGAAGTTTTGAGGAAAGTTTCATGAGAGCTGGATTTCCTTATAAAATAGTGGGTGGACTAAAATTCTATGACAGAAAAGAAGTTAAAGATGTAATTGCTTACTTAAAAGCTATTCAAAATCCAAATGATAATATATCTATTAAAAGAATTATTAATACTCCAAAAAGAGGAATAGGACTAGCTTCCATAGATAAGGTAGAAGAATATGCTATGGAAAATGAGGATTCCCTATATGGAGCCTTACTTGATATTGATAAAATTCATAGTTTGAATTCAAGGGCAAAAAATAGTATAAAGCCTTTTGTGGATCTTATGAATATATTTATGGCTAAAAAGGAAATAATGGGTATTAAGGACTTTATTGAAGAACTGATTTATGCCTCTGGATATATTCCTGATTTAGAAAAGGAAAACACAATAGAAGCTACTACTAGAATAGACAATATTAGAGAGTTCCTTTCTGTAGCCCTTACTTTTGAAGAACAAAATCCAGAAGCGGATATGGAAGAGTTCCTAGCTTCAGTTTCACTGCTTTCAGATGTGGACAAAACCGTTGATGAAGATGACATGATTACACTAATGACGGTTCATAGTGCCAAGGGGCTAGAATATCCTATAGTGTTTTTAGTAGGAATGGAACAAGGACTATTCCCTATTTCGAGAGCAATGGAAAGTGAAGATGAGTTAGAGGAAGAAAGACGTTTATGTTATGTGGCTGTAACTAGAGCTGAACAGCACCTGATTATTACAAATGCTAAAAGTAGAACCATATATGGAAAAACAAATATGACTATTCCATCTATCTTTATTAAGGAAATGGGAAATGCTATAGAAAGGAAACACTTAAGAGAAGTTAGAACTGAGGTTAGACAAAAACCAGAAGAAGAGCTATATAAAGTTAAAGATTATACTTTCTCAAAAGTCTCCAAACCAAGACTTGTAATGGTAGATAATTCAAATTTGGATATAAAACTTGGCGATAAAGTAAGGCATAAAAAATGGGGTCAAGGTATGGTAGTCCAAGTAAAAGATAGAGAAGGAGATAAAGAACTGAGCATTTCCTTCGACGGACAGGGCATAAAAAAATTACTCCAATCAATAGCACCTATTGAGATTATATAGGGAGGTAAATTTATGGATTTAGAAAAACGAATTGAAGACTTAATAGTCTTAATCAATGATTTAAATTATAGTTATTACACATTAGATAATCCAAAATTAAGTGATAGTGAATACGATAAGTTATATGACGAATTAGTCCAGCTTGAAGGACAAACAGGTATAATAAAATCTTATTCACCAACCCAGCGAGTGGGAGGACACATACTTGATAAGTTTGAAAAGCATACGCATTTAGGTAGCTTATGGAGCTTGGCTAAAAGTCAGACCTATGAGGAATTATTGGCTTGGGAAAGTAGAGTAAGAAAATCCATAGCTGATTATAATGCAGAAAATCAAGAGCAACTTCCAGAGCCCTTATTTATTATGGAATATAAATTTGATGGACTTACAATTAATTTAACCTACAGAGATGGCCAATTAGTACAGGCTGCCACTAGAGGCAATGGAACGGTTGGTGAAGGTATATTAGAACAAATCAGAACTATTAGATCAATTCCACTACAGATTGATTATAAGGGTCTCATAGAAATTCAAGGGGAAGGCTTAATGCCTTTTTCTGCCCTTGAAAAATATAATCTTACAGCAGCAGAGCCACTTAAAAACCCTAGAAATGCTGCAGCAGGAGCCTTAAGGAATTTGGACCCAAAAGTTACTGCTGAAAGAAATTTAATAGCCTACTTTTATAATATAGGCTATATTGAAGATAAAACTTTTCAAACCCATAGACAGGTATTAGAATTTATAAAAGCAAATAAATTGCCAGTATATTCTTATGAAAAGCAGTTTTCCTCTATAGAAGAATTAATATCAGAAATAGAAAGAGTTAGTGTAGAGAGGACAACACTGGATATCTTAACAGATGGGCTAGTTATTAAAGTTGATGATATTAGAACTAGAGAAGTCCTTGGTTATACCAACAGATTCCCTAGATGGGCAATAGCCTATAAATTTGAAGCAGAAGAAACTTCTACACGATTAATCTCAGTACAATGGAATGTGGGCAGGTCGGCGAAGGTTACACCAACCGCATTACTAGAACCAGTAGATATAGGTGGGGTAACAGTTCAAAGGGCCACACTGAACAATTACGATGATATAGAGAGAAAAGGGGTTAGGTTAAATTCAAGGGTTTTAATCAGACGTTCTAATGATGTAATACCTGAAATATTAGGAACCTTAGAAACAGATGAGGAAACTTATTTAATAGAAAAGCCAACCCATTGCCCAGCATGTAATAGCGAATTAGTACAAAATGGAGTTCATATATTTTGCACAAACAGCTTGTCTTGTAAACCACAATTAGTATCTAGATTAGTACATTTTGCCAGTCGTGATGCTATGAATATAGAAGGCTTTAGTGAAAAGACAGCAGAGCAATTATTAGAGGACTTAAATTTAACAGATTTACCAGAAATATATGAAGTCAAATATGATGATTTGATTAAACTAGAGGGATTTAAAGAAAAGAAAACAAATAATTTATTGGAAGCTATAGAAAGAAGCAAAGATGTTAGCCTAGCTTCATTTATATATGCATTGGGTATAAATAATGTTGGGATAAAAACTGCTACAGACTTAGCTAATCATTATAAGAGCTTGGATAATATTAGAAATGCTAATTATGATGAATTACTAACAGTAGGGGAAGTAGGGCCTATAATAGCAGAGAGTATAATAGAATTCTTCCATGATGAAACTATAATAGCTGCAGTTGACAAGCTATTATTGGAAGGCGTAAAGCCAACATTTGAACAATTAGAAATTCAAGAATCCATATTTACTGATAAAACAGTAGTAATAACAGGTACAATAGAAGGATTAGGAAGAAATGAAATAAAAGCAATGGTTGAGAAAATGGGTGGCAAAGTCAGCTCAGCAGTTAGCAAAAAGACAGACTTTGTAATAGTAGGCGAAAACCCAGGATCAAAACATGATAAAGCAGTGGAGTTGGGAATTAGGATTATTGGGGAAGAAGAACTAAGACAATTGACAATGGACAATTGACAAAGGACAATTGAAAAGCATAAACAATAATGCACAATTCACAATGCACAATTGGAATTACCCGGTGCACCTGTAGGGGCGACCTTTGGTCGCCCGAAAGACCCCAAAGATAGACCAAATAATTGCGCATTGTGAATTGTGAACTGTGAATTCAAAAAAGGGAGTGTGAAACTATGATTACTAGAGCAGAATTAAATGAATTGGCTGACATGGCTAAGTTTGAGTTGGATGAGGTAGAGATTGGTACCTTTCAAATGGATATATCTGGTGTATTGGAGTTTGTATCTAAAATAAAAGACATAGATACAGAGGGACTTGCTCTTACTGAACACTTGGAAATGGGACAACATCCATTACGTGAAGATGTAGTTGGAGAAAGCTTGAGTCATGAAGATGTAGTTAAAAATACTAAAGAAGATCAATATGGATATTTTAAAATACTTAATATAATGGATTAAAGGGGTGAGATGATGGAAATTGTTAATTTAAGAGCCTGGGACATGCGTGAAAAGCTTCTTAATAAAGAAATATCCGCAAAGGATATTGTAGAAGCTCATTTTGATAGAATTGATATAGCAGAAGATACTATTAATTCTTTTATAACTCTTGATTACCAAGGAGCTTTAAAGACTGCAAATATAGTAGATGAAAAGATAAAAAATGGTGACCAATTAGGAATTTTAGCAGGACTGCCAATAGGGGTAAAGGATAATATAGTTACCAAAGACCTTAGAACTACTTGTGGTTCTAGAATGTTGGAACATTTTGTCTCGCCTTATGATGCCTATGTAGTAGAGCAAATAAAGAATAATCATGGGATTATTATTGGTAAAACTAATATGGATGAATTTGCTATGGGTGGTTCTACGGAAACTTCCTACTTTGGTGCAACTAAAAACCCTGTAAACTTAGATTTAACAGCAGGAGGTTCATCAGGTGGATCTGCAGCTGCAGTAGCTACAAATGAAGTAGCCTTAAGCTTGGGTACAGATACAGGTGGTTCTACTAGACAGCCTGCAGCCTTTTCCAATATAGTTGGAATCAAGCCATCTTACGGACTGGTTTCCAGATATGGTGTAGTAGCTATGGCCAATACTTTAGATGCAGTAGGAGTATTTGGTAGAGATGTAAAAGATGCTGTATTAATGTTAAATGGCGTATCAGGATTTGACTCTAGAGATTTAACATCTGTTAAAAGTAATCCAATAATTATGCAACCTGAAAACAATCTAAAAGGCATGAAAGTTGCACTTTTAAGAGAATTTGGGGAAGTAATTGTAGATGAAATCATTGAAGAGGAATTCAATAAAGCTAGGAAGACCTTTGAAGATGCTGGAGCTCTTGTAGAAGAAGTCTCCCTTCCTTCAATTGAATATGCCATGGAACTTTACCATATAATTTCTTGTGCTGAATTGTCATCTAATATGGCAAGATTTGATGGTATAAGATATGGATTTAGAGCAGATGAATATGAAAGTCTAGATGAGCTTTATATAAACACTAGAACTAAAGGATTTGGTGATGAAGTTAAAAAGAGAATTCTAATGGGAACTTATTTCTTAAGTGGAGATAAGAGAGAAGAATATTACGTAAAAGCAATGAAATTAAGAACTAGATTAATCCAAGACCTTAAAAAGCTATTTAGTAATTTTGATATTATAATTTCTCCTACTACCACATCCATGCCTTATGAATTAGAAAAGATTCGAGAAAAAGAAGATAGACATAATTCAAGTATATTTACTGCACCGGCTAACCTGGCTGGACTTTGTGCAATTTCTCTACCATGCACTAGTGATGCAAAGCTACCAATAGGCTTACAAATAATTGGCGATAGGTTTATGGAAGAGAATATAATAAAGGCAGCATTAGGCTTTGAAAGGTTGGTGAAATAAATGACTTATAAAACCATAATAGGATTAGAAATTCATGCTGAGTTAATGACAAATACAAAGATATTCTGTTCCTGTATTAATGCTTTTGGTGGAGATGTAAACACTCATGTATGTCCTGTATGCCTTGGCTTACCTGGTGCAATGCCAATACTTAATAAAGCAGTTGTAGAATATGGAATGAAGGCAGGTATTGCATTTAATAGTAAAATAGCTTCAAAGCTTAAAATGGATAAAAAGAATTATTTTTACTCAGACTTAACTAAAGGCTATCAAATATCCCAAGATGATATGCCTCTATGCCAGGGTGGCTATATTGAAATTGAAGGCCAAGATGGACCTAAAAAAGTACATTTAATTAGAATTCATATAGAAGAAGATACAGGTAAATCTGTTCATACTGATTCAGGAGATACACTGCTAGATTATAATAGAGCAGGAGTGCCACTAATTGAAATAGTTTCTAGTCCAGAAATGAATTCAGCAGAAGAAGCCAGACTATTTTTAGAAAAACTAAGGGCAACTTTAAAATATTTAGAAGTATCTGATTGCAAGATGGAACAAGGGTCCCTTAGATGTGATGTTAATATAAATGTTGTAAATACAGAAACTGGAGCAAAAACTAATATTACAGAGGTTAAAAATATTAATAGCTTTAGAGGTGTTGTAAGATCCATTGAAGCAGAAGAAGCTAGACATATAGGTCTACTTGAAAAAGGAGAAAATACTGAAAAAGAAACTAGAAGATGGGACGAAGTAAAAAATGAAGCTGTTTTAATGAGGGTAAAGGGTGGAGCGGAAAACTATAGATTTGCATTAGATGGAGATATTCCTCCTACAAATATTTCACAAGAATGGGTAGAAGAAATCAGACAATCCCTACCGGAACTGCCTGGACATAAAAAAGAAAGGTTTATGGCAGAATACGGATTATCAGAATATGATGCAGATGTATTAACCCAGTCCAGAGAATTGGCAGCATTTTATGAAGAAACTGTAAAACATAATGGTGATGCTAAATTAGTTAGTAACTGGATAATGGGAGATGTATTGAGACGATTAAATGATGAAGAACTAGAAATCAATCAATTAAAGTTTAGTGCAAAATCCTTATCAGAATTATTAAACTTAGTAAAAGATGGAAAAATTAATAATAATACTGGTAAAAAGGTATTAAGGGAAATGTTTGATACAGGAAAAGAGCCAATGGCTATAGTAAAAGATCAAGGACTAATACAAATAAGTGATGAAAGCGAACTTATATCCTTGGTAGAAAAGGTATTAGACGATAATCCTCAATCCATAGAAGACTTTAAAAATGGCAAGGATAGGGCTATAGGCTTCCTAGTAGGCCAAATTATGAAAGCCTCTAAAGGAAAAGCCAACCCTCAATTGGTAAACAAAATGCTTGGTGAAAAGTTAAAAGAGAGGTAATCCAAAACGCTGGGGACTGTCCCCAGTGTTTTGAAATGCCTGAAAATGTCAGACTATTTTGATTTGACAAAATACTTCCCTTAAATTATAATAAATGTGAGATACAGAACATAAAATATAGGGGGAGGGATTTAAATGGAAAACAAAAAGTCGTGGAAAAGTCTAGGGTTATCTATTAAGGTACTTATTGCTCTAGCAGTTGGAATTGTCGTAGGAATTATAGTTTATACATTACCAAAAGGCTTATTTAGAGATACAATTTTAATCAACGGATTATTTCAATTAGTTGGGCAACTTTTCTTACGAGCAATTATGATGTTAGTTGTACCATTAGTATTTGTTTCACTTGTTACAGGGGCAGCAAGTATGGGTGATGTTAAAAAACTAGGTAGAGTTGGGGTTAAGACCATAGTATTTTATCTAGGAACTACAGCAGTAGCTATAATTATTGCACTTGTATTAGGATCCGTATTTAGACCAGGTATTGGGCTGGATATGTCTGCAATTGAGGCTGTAGAAGTAACCGTAGGAAGCAAAGTACCTCTAGTTCAAATTCTTTATGAAATGGTTCCAAGAAACCCTATTCAAGCAATGGCAGAAGGTAACATGCTTCAAATTATTGTATTCGCCCTATTATCCGGTGTAGGTTTATCCTTATTAGGAGAAAAGGGAAAGTATTTAATTAATCTTTTTGAAAACCTTAATGAACTAATTATGAAACTAGTATCAATTGTAATGCTATTTGCTCCTATAGGAGTATTTGGACTTATAGCAAAGACCTTTGCTACTGTAGGCTATGCAGGATTGATACCTTTGGCAAAATATATTTTAGTAGTATATTTAGGACTTCTAATTCATGCTACAGTGGTTTATGGAGGCCTATTTAAGGCTTTCACAGGATTATCTATTAAGACATTCTATAGAAAGTACTTCCCAGCTATGAGTGTGGCTTTCTCTACAGCAAGTAGTGGAGCTACATTACCAGTTTCATTAGACATAGCTGAAAACAAACTGGGAATAAATAAAGAAATTGCTGCATTTACTATACCATTAGGAGCTACAATAAACATGGATGGTACTGCTATAATGCAAGGTGTAGCTACATTGTTCATAGCACAAGTTTATGGTATTGAAATGACACTTGGAATGATGCTTACTGTAGTTTTAACAGCTACTCTAGCTTCAATAGGTACAGCAGGGGTCCCTGGAGCAGGAGCTATAATGCTTACATTAGTATTACAATCTATAGGCTTACCATTAGAGGGAATTGGACTTATAATGGGAGTTGACAGACTTGTAGATATGGCAAGAACTGCTATAAACGTAACTGGAGACGCAGTTTGTACAACTATTATAGCTAAACAAGAAGGAGAATTAAATGAAGAAATATTTAACTCTTTCGATACAAAAGAACCTAATGTTGTAAGTTAATACTATGGAAGATAATTGAGGCCTAAATCAGACTTTCTGATTTAGGCCTTTTTACAATAATACCCTATATTACATTATGGTTACAAAGCCTGTATTTTATTGACATATTATTTCCAAAAGTGGTATAACTAAGGGGACAGATAATACTTATAGGACAACAATCATAGGAGGAATTACAAATGAGAAAGATAAGAATATTGTTATCCTTATTCATATTACTGGTATTTGTTAGCTCAAATAGTTATGCTGCTAATAATGGAACTATATATGTAAGTATGAATGGAAGCAATGTACAAGTAAGAGAAGTTCCCATCATATTAAATGGACAAGCAGTTGTATTGGAGGATCCATCCTTTATACATATTGATAGGACTTTAGTTCCCCTAAGATTTGTAGCTGAAAGCTTTGGGGCGGAGGTAGGTTGGGTACAGAAAACTAAAACTGCAATAGTAACATTAAATGATAAAAAGATTAATCTTACAATAGATAGTCCAGATGTGACAATTAACTCAGATAAATTTAAACTAGATAACAATTCAATACCTAAATTGGTTACCTTCCCTAACAAAGAAGACGCTAAAACCATGGTTCCTATTGCATTCCTTTCAACTATATTAGGCTATGAAGTAGGCTATGATGAAGTCCTAAGACAACCCTTTATTAACCAAGAAAAGGCACCTGAAGAAGTAGAGGATGAAGTAGTTGAATTAGCACCAGAAACTGAAGAGGACAGAGACAAAGATAAAGACAAAGACAAGGGTCCAATAATAGACAAGGAAGAAATGAAAAATCTAAATAGAGTAAGTGACATATATTTAGATTATATTAATGGTAAGGAAGCAATTGTTGTAGAGGGCACAAAAGATGCCAAGTACAATATAACTAACCTAAAAAATCCAGAAAGAGTAATCATAGATATTATGGATTCAGCATTCATAAAAGGTGAATATTTTGAATATAATTATGATTTTGCCTTTATTAAAGGGGTAAGAGCCTCTCAATTTGCTGGAGACAATAACTATGGTCCTGGACAAAAAATAGTAAGAGTTGTGCTAGATGCTAAAGATGGAGAAATAGATCCTAATATAAATGTAGTGGTAGAAGATGGAAAATTAATTATTTATCCTAAGAAGAGTATTTGGGAGAATATAAACTACGATAGAGATAATAATATAATAAGTATTTTAACTGCTGAACCAACTATATATAACTTTTCTTATGATACCTTAACAAAATCAGTAGAAATTATTATACCAGCAGGTTTTGACAAGCTTGATGAAGATTTTGTTAAAGTACAAGAAGGACTTGTAGATACAATAGAAATTGTGAGAAATCCTATTGAAACAAAAATAAAGATACAATTCACAAGAACCATAGAATTTGAAATCTTATCTGATATCATAGACGATGAAATAATGTTTTCATTTAAACGGGTCAATAATATAAAAGCTTCAGACAGAGTAATAGTAATAGACCCAGGACATGGTGGTAGAGATAATGGAGCATCTTCACCTAGTGGAATTAGAGAAAAAGACTTAAACCTTATAATGGGATTAAAATTAGAACAAGCTCTAAAACAGTTAGGATATAATATAGTATTAACTAGAAGCACAGATATATATGTGGACCTTTATGGAAGACCAGCTCTTGCCAATGAAATTAATGCAGATATATTTGTAAGTATGCATGCAAATTCAACAACAAATCCAGATGTGTCTGGTATAGAAGTCTTGTATTGTCCAGCAACAACAGGAAGCAAGAAAAGTGTAGACCAATATCCCTTAGCTAAATTAGTAATGGAAGAAGTCCTAAAATCTACCAGTGGAAAAGAAAGAAGAATCAACAAAAGACCAGACTTGGTAGTTCTAAATAGGACTAATATGCCAGCTATATTAATAGAAACTGGTTTCATGTCTAACCCAGAAGAATTGAAATTAATTACTAATGAAGACTATCAAAATAAATTTATTCAAGGTATAATAAATGGTATAGAAAAGTATTTTGACTTGTATTAATATAGGGGAGGGGCTACCTCCTCTTTATTTTATTAAAAAGGAGTATGATGCAAATGGGATTATTAGCAGGATATTTAATAATTTTTACTTCTAGGGTAGTTGACGTTTCCATGTCTACAATGAGAACATTAATGGTAATGCAAGGTAGAAAGGTTCAAGCAGCATTCATCGGATTTTTTGAGATAATGATTTATGTTACAGCCTTAAACAAGGTAGTTAGTGGACTAGACAATCCATTAAACTTACTTGCCTATGCACTTGGTTTTGCATGTGGTACTTATGTAGGAATTACTATTGAAGGCAAGATTGCCTTAGGTAATTTATCAGCTCAAGTTATTTTAAAAACAAGCGACAATTTTGAGTTAATAGAAGCCCTTAGAGAGAATGGATTTGGTGTTACGGTATTAGAAGGTCAAGGAAAAGAAGGAAAACGAGAAATATTAAGTATAGCAATGAATAGAAAAGATTTAGATACCTTAAGAGACTTGGTAAATAAATTTGATGACAAAGCTTTTATAACTGTAAATAGTATCAATCCTGTAGGTGGAGGATTCTTCTCAGCCATTAAAAAGTAATAAAATATTAATCATAGTATAATTCCCGGTCTAATATAATATATTAATATTAGTATAGGGGGGAGTAAATATGATTAATAGAAGAATACTCATATTTGGATTAATTGTAGTTTTAGGTCTTACCACAATTAAATTAGGCTCTAGTGTATTTAAAAAGAAAAACACTGCCGAGATTGATAAAATTGAAGTAGTAAGATCTGACACTGATGATATGGATATCCAAGTGGTAGAAGATGATGGAATGAGAAAGACCGTTCTTTATTTCCAAGATAGTGAAGGCTATTTAGTACCAGTAATGAAAAGAATACCATGGGAAGAAGGAATAGCACGATCCACTATTAAAAATATGATAGATTCACCAGAACTTAGAGATATATTAGGTTCAACAGGATTAAAACCAGTAATTCCAACAGGAACCACTGTAAATGGCATTTCCATTAACGAAGTAACTGGCTTATGTAAAATAGACTTTTCAGAAGAAATCCAAGACAATGATTCTGATAAAGAAGAAGAAAATCTAATTAAGGGTGTAGTATACACATTAACTGAGTTCCCAGCTGTTAAAGAAGTACAGATATTTGTTGGTGGTAAAACCATACCTGTATTGAAGCATGGAACTGCAATAGATAAACCAATGTCTAGAGAAAATATCAACCTATTAGGAAAATCAGAAGATGGTAGATCCAATGTAGTGGTATATTATAAAGGTAATGGAGAAAGTGATTTTGATTACTTTGTACCAGTAACAATTCCTACACTTGCACCAAGTGCAAATGTATATTCCGCACTAGATTTATTATTCCAAGGACCACCAAGTGGAACTACACTAAGATCTGATATACCAGCAGGTGTAAACTTTACAGCAGTAGAAATCAAAGATGGAACTGCATTCGTAGATATAAATCTACCAGAAAACTCCACACTGGCACAGGACACAGTCTTAAATAATCTTATGAAAAACATAGGATTAACCCTTAGTCAATTTGAAGAAATTGATTCAGTAGAATTATTAGTAGATGGACAAATAATTAATACTACAATACCAGTATTTGCTAATGAATACTAAGAAGATAGTGAATAAGTAATAGTGAATGGTGAATAGTTAAAAGAGTAGGGGCCGACCTTTGGTCAGGCCTACTCTTTTTTCTTTTGCATCTGTCTTTTGCAACTATTCACTATTCACTGTTCACTATTCACTATTTTTCTGATAAGATATAATAATAACAAGAATGGAGAGATAAGATGAGAATTGATAATAGAGCTTTTGATGAATTAAGACCGGTTAAAATAACTAGAGACTATTTAATGCATCCTTTTGGATCTGTATTAATAGAAATGGGAAATACTAAAGTAATTTGTACTGCAATGATAGATGAAAAGGTACCACCATTTTTAAAAGGTACAGGTACGGGATGGATAACTGCAGAATATTCTATGCTGCCAGCATCTACAAATAGTAGAAAAGTTAGAGATTCCGTACGTGGTAGAATAGATGGTAGGACTCATGAAATTCAAAGACTAATAGGCAGGTCCCTTCGTAGTGTAGTAGACTTATCACTTATGGGTGAGAGGACACTATGGATAGACTGTGACGTTATACAAGCAGATGGAGGCACTAGAACAGCTGCCATAACTGGAAGCTTTGTTGCAATGGTTGATGCTTTTGATAAATTAATTAAAAGTGAGAAAATAACACAATCACCTATAAAAGATTATCTATCAGCTATTAGTGTAGGCCTAAGTGATGAAGGAGAAATATTAGATCTTTGTTATGAAGAAGACCACAAAGCATTAGTAGATATGAATGTTGTAATGACAGGTAATGGTGAATTTGTAGAAGTACAAGGAACTGGAGAAGAATGCACCTATACTAGAGCACAATTAAATAACTTATTAGACTTAGCAGAAAAAGGTAATAGAGAATTAATCCAACTACAAAAACTAGCATTAGAAACATGTCTAGATACTTTATAGATAAATAAGGAGCAAAAATATGATAAATAGAAAACTGGTTTTATCAACTGGAAATATGAACAAAGTAGGCGAGATAAAAGATATATTAATAGACTTGCCAATAGAGGTAATGTCAAAAAATGATGTAAATTTAGCACATATAGATGTAGTAGAAGATGGCACAACACTTAGTGAAAATAGTATTAAGAAAGCTAAAGCCCTATCTGAACATACAGATTTTATGGTAATGGCTGATGATAGTGGATTATTTGTTCATGCCCTAAATGGGGATCCTGGTGTATATTCCAATAGATATGCAGGAGAAGAAGGTAATGATGAAGCTAATAATATAAAATTACTAGATGCTCTTAAAGATATAGAAAATCCCAATAGAGAGGCAAAGTTTGAAACTGTAATAGCCCTAGTAACTGAAGATAAAGAAGTAATTACTATTTATGGAGAAGTAGCAGGATCTATAGCATTTGAAAATATGGGGGACAATGGATTTGGTTACGACCCACTTTTTATTCCAGAGGGATATGACCAATCCTTTGCTCAATTAGGTAAAGATATAAAAAACAAGATTAGTCATAGAGCAAGAGCATTAGAAGAGATGAAAAAAGTTCTGACAAAACTACTAGAGGATGATAGTTATGAAAATCATAGTAGTAAGTGATACCCATGGAAACAATAGACCCTTTATGGAAGCAGCAATTACTATAGAAAAACCAGACTTGATGATCCATTTAGGGGACTATGTTAGTGATGCTAAAAAGATAGCAAAGGTATTGGATATTGACTATGTAACTGTGAAAGGCAACGGAGATTATGGGGCCATGGCTGTAAATGAAGATGAATTAATCCAGATCAATGGAAAAAAACTCTTCCTAACACACGGACATAGATACCATGTAAGTTTTAATCAGAAGGACCTTTATAAAAGGGGTCTAGAACTAGGAGCTGATTTAATATTATTCGGACACACCCATATACCAATGGTAGAAAAGGTAAATGATATTATAATAATGAATCCAGGAAGTCCATCTATACCTAGAAAATGGGATAAGAAGAGAACCTTTGGATTAATTACAATTGATGAGGCTATAGAAATAGAAATAATTAATATGGATAAGTAAAAACTCAAGCTAGTTGGCTTGAGTTTTTATATACCGTACCTTTCCCTAGCAGTATCAACAATCTTTAAGATTAATCCTTCATAGCCTAAATCCATGGCTTCAGCCATTCTATATAAGGCACTTGTCCCCTTCATAAGACCAGGTAAGGAGTTGATTTCCAACACATAAGGAACACCATGTTTTAAAATAATGTCTACTCTAGCATAATCTTTTAGCATAAGAGAATTATATGCTCTTAAGGCTGCAGACTCTATGGACATCTTTTCTTCATGAGTTAAGTCTGCAGGGATGTGATAAACAGTATGAGATTTGTAATAACTTTTGATTTCAAAACTATAAAATTTCAACAAATCATCAGGAAGATTGGAAAGATCTACTTCTTGAATTGGTAAAATAACAGTATCATCACCATTACCCAAGATTCCAATTGAAAACTCCCTACCTTGGATAAATTCATTTAATATAATAGGCGGGTTATAAATTTTTAACTCTTGCTCTACCTTCTTATATAAATCTTCCTTATTAAAAACCAAACTATCTTGGTGAATACCCCTACTTGATCCTTCGTCATTTGGCTTAACTAATATAGGATAATCAATAGTCACATTCTCCAAATCATCCATATTATAAACAGCAATAAAATCTGGTGTTGGAATATAGTTAGATTTAAATATAGTACATGAATACATTTTATTAATAGCAAGAGCATGAGCCAAAACTGCAGAACCAGTATAAGGTATATTAGCAGATTCCAACATAGCAGGAAGCTGAGCCAATCTAGAAAAACCATTGATTCCATTACATAGGTTAAATACCATATCTATTTTCTCTGCTTTTAAATTTCTTATAATGTCATCATCCATTACCATAGTAGTACATTCATACTCCTTGGATAATATCTCCATAACAGATGCAACTGTGAATAACTTTTGTTGATCCTCTCTTTTAGATTCTTCAGACGGTATAAGACCTGCCCTAGATCTATCTGTAACAATTGCAATCTTCAATAAAAACTCCCCCATTTATAATATTAGTATATAGAGAATATACTATATTAAAGCTTTGGTCAA